>JAEKFU010000366.1 GCA_016522385.1 Pseudomonadota bacterium | reverse complement strand
AACAGCGGTGCCGTGAAGCATGTTGAGCCCCTGAGCAGCGGTTTCAGGATCAAAGCTAGCCAGGAAACACGCGTTGAAAAGGTCGTGCTGTGCTCCGGTCTGGGCAATGCAAAGCTGGCGCCCATGGTCGGGTTGAGCGCACCTGTTGAACCGGTGCGCGGCCAGGTTCTGGTATGTGAGCGGGTCAAGCCTTTCCTGAAATACCCATCAGTGCAGATTAGGCAGGTCGGCGAGGGCGCGGTGCAGATTGGCGATTCCAAGGAAAAGGTCGGCTTCAACGATGCCACCACACCGGACGTGATCTCGCGCATTGCCTACCGGGCGGTGAAAACGTATCCGCTGCTCGGCGATGTGCGCTTGGTGCGCTCTTGGGCGTCATTGCGTGTCATGAGCCCGGACGGTCATCCAATCTACGACCAGTCGCTGGCATGCCCGGGGGCCTCGCTGGTGACCTGTCATAGCGGCGTTACGCTGGCTGCCGCGCACGCCAGGGTGTTGGCGGCGTGGATCGTTGGCGATCAGCAACCAAATTATGTGGAGAGTTTCAGTGCCAAGCGCTTCGACGTTCGCCAGGTTGCCTGACAGGCCGGATAACAAGGTAACGATCTATTTCAATGGCGAAGCTGTCGGCGCGAGCGAGGGCGACGCAGTAGCGGCAGCTTTACTGGCCGCTGGCCACACCTCAACCCGCGCCACACCGGTGAGCGGTGCCGGGCGCGGACCATTCTGTATGATGGGCGTGTGCTTTGAATGCCTGGTTGAGATCGATGGTGAGGCTAATCGGCAGGGCTGCATGGTCAAAGTGCGTGAAGGCATGCAGGTGAGGCCTATGTCCGGTGCCCGGCAGGTGTCGGGGGTCGCGCATGACTGATCACGTGCAACTTGCCGTCATCGGCGCCGGTCCTGCCGGCATTGCTGCCGCCGCCGAGGCCGCCGGATGTGGCATTGAGGTTGTTTTGATTGATGAGCAGCATGGCGCCGGAGGGCAGATCTATCGCGGCATCACGGCCCCGGGCCGGCCAGATAAGGCCATTCTCGGTGAGGACTATGAACACGGCGTAACGTTAACCAGCCAACTGGCAAGCACGCCGGCGAAACACTGGACAAATGCAACCATCTGGCAAGTCACGCCTGAGCGCGAGATCTATCTGACCAGGGACGGTGCCTCCCGTATGCTGAAGGCAGACGCCATTGTCATCGCAACGGGCGCCATGGAGCGGCCGATGCCGTTTCCCGGCTGGACGCTGCCTGGCGTGATGACGGCGGGCGCGGGACAGATCCTCCTAAAGACAGCCGGGCTTGTGCCGCGGGACGGGTTGGTGCTGGCTGGCAGCGGGCCGCTGCTGTTCCTCAGTGCTGCGCAATTCCTGCGCGCCGGCGGTGCGATCGATGCCATTGTTGAGACGACACCGGGGGCCAATTACCGCAAGGCATTGCGCCATTTGCCCGGGGCACTCAAGGCCAGCGGATATCTACGCAAGGGGTTCGGGCTGCTGGCGGAAATCAAGCGCCACAAGGTGCCCCACTTCAAGGGCGCAACGGGCCTTGAAGCGATTGGAAACGACAAGGTGGAGGCCTTGCGCTTTACTAGCAGCGGCACGCAACATGAACTTGGGTGCTCCACGCTCATGCTGCACATCGGCGTCGTGCCCAATGTGCAGATCACCCGTTCACTCAACCTGGAGCATCAATGGGACGAACTACAGCGCTGCTGGCGACCTCAACATGATGATTTTGGAGCGACCTCGCTGGATCGCATCTATGTTGCCGGCGACGGCAGCGGGATTGGCGGCGCGATTGCCGCCGAAATCGAAGGCCGTATTTCAGGCTTGGAGGTTGTCCGCATGCTCGGTGTGAACAACGCCGGGGATGTCACGTCGCGCATCGACGCCGAACGCACGAGGCATGGCCACCACATGGCGATCCGGCCGTTCCTTGATGCGCTCTATGCTCCGTCACTAGAATTCCTCACCCCACCGGACGACGCCGTGGTGTGCCGCTGCGAAGAGGTAACAGCCGGCCAGATCAGGGGATATGTCGGCCTGGGATGCCTGGGTCCAAACCAGACCAAATCCTTTGGCCGCTCCGGTATGGGGCCGTGCCAAGGCCGTATGTGCGGCTTAACCGTATCGGAGATCATCGCCAAAGAGACAGACAAGCCAATGGCCGATGTCGGCTACTACCGCATCCGGCCACCGATCAAACCCGTGACCCTTGGTGAGCTGGCGGCCATGCACGATAATGAGCACGAGACCGGTGATGGAGTTAGCCAAGAGGCTTCATGATGCCATCATAGTCGGTAGTGGCCTGCATGGCCTATCGACCGCACTTCACTTGTGCCGGGCGGGCTTAAAGCCGCTTGTGCTGGAAAAGGATTACCCTGGCCGCCATGCCTCGGGCGTCAATGCCGGTGGCGTACGCAGGCTTGGGCGACACTTCGCCGAAGTGCCGTTGTCGGTTGAGTCTCTCAAGCTATGGTACGCCATGGAGGAGCTGGTTGACGACGATTGCGGCTTCACGCCCTGCGGCCAGATGCTGATTGCCGAGACTGACGGGGAACTCGCCGGGCTCAAGGATCGTGTCCGGGACCTGCGCAAGCAGGGCTTCGATCACGAAAGGATTGTCGGGACCGATGACCTGCGCGGCATCGTCCCGGCGGTCTCGCGACATTGCGTCGGTGGCATCTGGTGCAAGCAAGATGGTGCTGCAAGCCCCTTCCGGACAGTGAGCGCGTTTCATCGCAAGGTGCTGGCCCTTAGTGGTGGAGTTGAATGCGAAACAACCGTCACCGGCATCAAGCGAACCGGTAGCATCTGGCAGGTGCAAACGGCACGCGGAACCTTCGAAGCGCCCGTTGTGATCAATACCGCTGGCGCCTGGGGCGGCAAGGTGGCGCGCATGATCGGTGACTTCGCGCCGGTTCAGCCCGAAGCGCCGATGCTGATGATCACCGAAAGAGTTTCGCCGTTCTTGCACCCGGTCGTCGGTTCGGCGGGCCGGGTCCTGTCTTTCAAGCAGTTCGACAACGGCACCGTGTTGATCGGCGGCGGTTGGCAGGGTGTCGGGAATCCGATGCTCAACTCGGCTGAGGTCGTGCCCGAGAACGTCACTGGCAATCTGCAACTGGCCTGCTACGCGTTACCAGACCTCGCGCAAGCACGTCTGGCA
>JAEKFU010000310.1 GCA_016522385.1 Pseudomonadota bacterium | reverse complement strand
TGCAATGCGAACGCACTGCGACCGTTATGCATCCGTAGAGCGCGACAATGCGAAGGCGAGAATTGCCTCATGCCGGACTCTCTGGCTACGGTTTTGCAGAGTCTGCTTCGTCCCCGATAACGGACTAAGATCGGCAAGCTTCAACACGTCCGGAAAGTGCTAACTCCGGAAGTTTGCGCTTGCTTGGGCGGCTGATGGAATTTGCCTTGGTGTTGAGCTATTCTCTCCGCTCAGGGAGACTGCGCATGGAACGCCGTCTGTCTGCCATACTTGCTGCTGACGTCGTCGGCTATTCTCGCCTGATGGGTGAGGACGAGGCTGGTACGCTCGCAGCTCTGAAAGCCCATCGGGCTGATCTGATCGACCCCAAAACCATTCAATATGGAGGCCGTACCATCAAACTGATGGGCGACGGGATCCTAATGGAGTTTGCCAGCGTCGTGGATGCGGTTGCCTTCGCTGTCGAGGTGCAAACCGCAATGCGAGTGCGCAATGCCAGGATCTCGGAGGACCGGCAGATCATCTATCGCATAGGCATCAACGTAGGCGATATTATCGTCGAAGGCGACGACATCTATGGTGATGGTGTGAACGTTGCGTCGCGCCTTGAAGGCCTTGCGGAACCGGGTGGCATCTGCGTTCGACGCAATGTACGCAACCAGGTGCGTGACAAACTGGACTTAAACTTCGAAGATCTGGGCGAGGTTGAAGTCAAGAATATTGCCCGACCCGTGCGCGTCTTTCGTTTAATCCTCGACGATAACGCAGCCGCGCTCGTTACACCCGTTGTGTCATCCAAACGACAATCTAGACAAGTCGGCATAGCTCATTATGCCACCGCACTGGTGATGTGCCTTGTGGCGACGGTTGGACTAGCCTGGTGGCAGCCATGGGAACCGCGGGTGGAGACTGCCTCCGTTGCGCGCATGGCTTTTCCGCTGCCCGACAAACCCTCCATCGCGATTTTACCTTTCGACAACTTGAGCGGAGATCAAAAGCAAGAGTATCTCAGCGACGGATTGACAAACGACATCATCACGGATCTGTCGAGATTCAAGAACCTTTTCGTGATAGCGAGCAACTCGACCTTCAGCTACAAGGGCAAAGCCGTCAAGGTGCAGCAAGTAGCGGAGGAACTCGGTGTTCGTTATGTGCTGGAGGGGGACCTCCAACGAAAGGGCGAAAACCTGCGGATAAACGCCCAGCTCATCGACGCCTTGACCGGTCACCACCTGTGGGCGGAGCGCTATCAAAGGAACGCCGGCGACTTCTTTGCCGTGCAGGAGGACATTTTGCAGGCGATTGTGGCTAGCCTTGCATTTCAGGTACACCAAGCGGAAATTGAACGCGCTCTTCGAAAGGAAACCGAGAACCTTCTTGCCTATGATTATTACCAGCGGGGCTGGCGAACCTATTTTGACTTTACCAAGGAGGCGAACAACCGCGCGGGCGAGTTCTTTGAGAAAGCGATCGAACTCGACCCCGAATATGCGCGAGCCCATGCGTTCTTGACCTGGATCCATATAAACAATTCAACTGGGCGTTGGAGTTGGGGCGAGGATCCAGAACGCTCCCTGGACCTTGCCCTTGAGGCTGCGCGCAAGGCCTTCGCGCTTGATCCCAATGACTATTACAGTCACTGGGCCTTAGGTTTCGCCTATATGTTCCACCAAGACTTCGACCGGGCCCTGGCCGAGTATCAACGCGCCGTAGCAATGAACCCCAACGATTCGGACCTGCTCGCAGAGATGGCAAATCTGCTCGTTAAGGTAGGGCGGGCGAAGCAGGCCGTTGTCCAGGTCAAGAGAGCAATGCGCATCAATCCTCGACATGAGGATTGGGTAACCTGGAATCTTGGTTGGTCGCAGTACTTTGCGGAAGAATACGACAGCGCGTTCGCGACACTCAAACAGATGTCCGACCCACCCGTCGATGTCCACCTCGATCTCGCGGCAGTCCTCGTGCGACTGGGACGGCTTGAAGAGGCCCGAAAAGAGATTGAGAATTACATGGCTGAAGGGTCTGGCAGGACCTTGTCCGATTTGGCGAACATCCCGTATCAGCACCTTGAGTACCGCGACCGAAGGGTCGAGGACTTGCGCAAGGCGGGCCTGCCGGAATGACCGCCATGTCGTCGGTGGCGCTATTGGGTGCAGTTGATGCCTGTCCACACCTGTGCAACAGCGTCGGTTGTGGAACAGGTCTCGCGCCAACCTGGTTAAAGTCTTGTTGCATTGAGAGGCTCCGAGACCCATGAGCGATGCGCAAGGCTCCGCCACCCGCCCTGAGCGGCTACCCGTAGCAGGGTTCTTCTTGCTCGCTGCGCTGACCCTGTTCTGGGGCGCCAACTGGCCAGGTATAAAGATCGCAGTCACCGAACTCCCGGTGTGGTGGTTCCGCTCCATGTGCGTCTGGGTTGGCGGCATCGGACTGCTGAGCATAGCAAGTCTGTCTGGCGCGTCGCTCCGACTGCCGGGTGCAGAGGTCCCTCGGCTCTTGCTGGTCTCACTGTTCGCCATGCTCGGCTGGCAGGTGTGCTCCGCCTACGGCGTTTCTCTGATGCCGGCGGGCCGTGCCTCGATCATCGCATTCACCATGCCGGTCTGGGCCTCCATCCTCGGCACATTCTTAATCAATGAGCCTATCACTGGATCCAAAATCGCGGGGCTCGCGCTCGGCGTCGCAGGACTTGCGGTGCTCATGGGCGAGGATCTGGTGGTGCTCGGCACGGCACCGCTGGGCGCCCTGTTCATGCTTGGCGCGGCGACCAGCTGGGCCCTCGGCACTGTGCTGTTCAAGAAATACAGTTGGACAACGCCGGTCTCCACTCTCGTCGGCTGGCAGCTTGTCGCCGCCGCCGTGCCGATGACAATCGTAGCTATGACCTTCGAGCCGGTGCCAGATCTTACCCAGCTCAGCATGAAAGCGATCATCGCGCTTGTCTATCTCTTCGCCCTTCCCATGGTGTTCTGCCAGTGGGCCTATTTCAAGGTGGTGAGCATCTTTCCGGCTGCCATCGCCGCCATAGGTACCCTGGCCGTGCCCATCGTCGGCGTGTATTCCAGCGCTCTGATCCTGGGTGAGCCGGTCGGCTGGC
>JAEKFU010000205.1 GCA_016522385.1 Pseudomonadota bacterium | reverse complement strand
CCAGCAGCACTGGCTTGCCGTATTGAGCCGCTAGCTTGCGTAATTTGCCACCGAAACTCTTGAAACCGGAATGGCGCAACCAGCGTGCGTTGCCGAACTCGTTGAAGTCGAACTCAAACATGTCGGCTAAGTGCCAATTCGCACCTGCCCAGTTCAGCGAGACAATTGCGACACGCGTAGTTTGAACGGGCCGGCGTGCGACTAATGTTTGAATGGCTCGTAGAAGAACAACGTCAACGCGAAACTACGAACCCGATACCAGGCGCGCTATCGGCCGTACGAGCTTCACGAGGTGGCGGCTTGCAGTTCCTTGAAGGTTTTGTATCTCTGCCAGCCCATCTTTGTGTTGACCGCGTAGGTCCCGTCATCAAGCTTGTGAACCTGCCATCCCTTCGACAGGAATGTCACGGCCACTCTGGGATCGCTGCTTGAAATCTCGTCTTGTTCGCCCGTAGTTTGGTCTTCGCGGGTGAACGGGAGCGGCTGGTGGCTGAATTCCTTAGCGCTGTCCTGGAACAGGGTAATCTTGAGAATCTGCCGTGAATTGTCAGCTGCGTCAATCTGGGCACAGACACCCTGGGCCACTGTCACCCCCAGCAATCCGCCGAAAAACAGCAGGGCTCCCAGCATAACCGCAGAACCGGGCTCCATCGACGCCAAGTGGGTGCCGATCGCTCCCGGGCTGTCGGAACTTCGTGCCAAAATGCAGGCAACCAAGAAGCCGGCACTGCACAACATGCTGCCCCACCCCAGTGCGGCTTGAAGCTTTGCGACGATGCGCCCCGTCTCATAATCCTTACGCATACCCATTCTCCGCCAAACTCATCACTGCACGTCATCAAAAAAAACCCCGGACAAGTGAGTGATGGCTGGTGCTTCACCTTGTCTTGCCGCACCATTTGAGTTTGTTGGAGGTCAGTTTACGAAGAGACAGTACCCTGCAACTACGCTGAACTCCCAATAAGCTTCAACTGCAAGCCAGTTTACACACAGACCGAAGTCCAAGACAACATTTGCGAATTGGTTACAGGACCCGGACCACACCGGAATCATCTTTCGGCCTTCACAAAAGCGCCATTCGGCGATGAGGGCAACTCAGTATGACAGGGCTTGACAAGATACGTTGATGGTCAACGGTGACCTTCCGGCAGCATATACGATTGTGCGCGATACCGGGAATGCATGCCGCTTCGGGAAGTCCGGCGGATTCAACTTTCGTGTGCATGGAATACGATTCAGACGGGCGACTGGAGGGAATCGATTTCGCTATGGATACCTTCGACGTCGTTGCGGCCATGTTTGTTGTAGCTATTGGCACCGACTACGCTACGAATGATGGCAGTTCTACTGCAACCGCACTTCGCGCCTTTGGCTTCATGTTCTGAATTTGGATCGCTTAGTCTACATGGCTGCCGCGACAGAGGAATATTGGCCGTCCAGGGCGCTTTCGATTGCCGGAAGGACCGCCACCAAGACCAGTGAAGTTGTCACCGCGATCATCGCGTATTCGATGGCGGTAGCACCGGTATCGTCTTTAATGAAACACGCGAGCCTTTTCATGGCGATCTCCCCTTACTCACTCGTCGGATGACGTCAGGCTGTGAAATCCGACGCGGACCCTAAACGCCACAGCCTAAATTTACGTGAAAACAGCAGCGACATTTGCAATATAATTTTCGACAAATTTCACCGGATGCATCTAATCTGACCGAGGGAGTCTTTGGATCATTCCATCCATGTACATATACGCTGCACCGGCGGATCCACCCAAAGGCGACGGCTGTACCTTCGAATACCGACCTCCCTTGTCGAGATGTCCGCTTGTGAACCGCTCTCAGGTGCTTGGTGATTGGGCGACCGACGGTCGCTGTATGGTTGGCGCGTCAGCTTGAAAAGAACTTCTTTATTTGATTGTGATTGACGATGCAGGTGACGGATCTTGCCTTGTGACCCCATGAGTAAACATCTGTTACGTTGACAGCCACCTCAAAGTCATTGTTGCCGCGGTGTTTGACGCCTTCCACCTTATCGAAGCGCATATAGAGACCACCAGCCTTCTCTAAGGCCTTGTACGCACGGTGAACACAGGCGGCGACTGCGTTATCGCGGGCGCTTAATCCATGGTGATAGCTGTAACTGTCATCTTTCCTATCGGCGTTCGCGGACGATGCTGCGGCTTTCTCGATAGCTGACAGAAGGAACAGAACGGCGATACCCTCTGCAGTCTGCTCCTTGGTATGACCTGAATTCGCGTCATCCGGGAGAGCACCTAGCAAGAAAATCGCAATAATGATGGACGCGGCGATTTGGCATCGAAACATTGGTTTGACCTTCACTCGTTCCAAGACGCGAACCCGGACAGCCCTTGCACGCGAATTCACCGTCATTGGATTCATAGGAACATTGCGGCGTAAACACAATGCTCTGATGCATTGTGTGCCCTGATTGAGAAAAGACCGCCTGTGATACTCAACGGACTCTGCGAGCGGTTTGCAAAGGAGTCTGTTCTGGTATGTTTGGCAGGCGCGGGCCCCGGGTTCCGTACCGGTTTCTTTCCCCAATAGACCGAGCCACTTTCCGCAGTCGGACCACGAGGCCGGGGATTCTGCGATGTTAAGCCGATGACAGTGATCTCTCGGCAGATCGCTTAAACACTCGCTTGCTTCGGTACACAAAATGGTGATGACGCGTTTCACATTGTTGGCACCGTTTTCTGGAAGACTCTGCTAATGCGCAAGCAGCCTATGGGACAGGTTCCAGACTCTCGAGTTCACTTGGATAAATGCGTTGCTCAAACGACTTGCATCGAGGCTTAGTGTGTAATGTTGAAGTTCCCACGATTTGTCACGTTAATTGCCCTAGTGGCTGTCACAGCAATCCTTTCCCCGTCGGCACGCGCCGGTGAAATATCAGTCACCGTGACTGGTATTCGCAATGACAATGGAAACATTATTGCCTGTCTGTGGTTAGCTGGATGGGGGTTCCCCAGGTGTGATGCATCGAACACCAGGGTGATTACAGCAGCAGTGAAGGCGACAACTGGCACGGTGTCTTTCAGATTCAGTGATGTGGCAGATGGCAAATATGCGATCTCCGTAGGTCACGACCAAAATCAAGACGGTAAACTGGAGCGACACAAATTGTTCGGTTATCCGTTGGAGGGCGCTGGCATATCGAACTTCGTTGATCCGCCAAAGTTCATCCCGTTTCATCACGATGCCCTTTTTAGGGCGTCGGGTGACTTAACGGCCGTAACGATTCCACTGCACTACCCGTGATGGCACCGGCACGACTTCTGCGAGATAAGTGATCGCAAGCAAAATATATCTGCTTGCGAATGATTCATGTCTGAAATTTGGTGAGGAGCGGACCACAGCGAGTGATGCCAGGTTTGTCTGCTAATGATTAATTTCGGACGGGCCAATAGTCGCGGCGGTAATCCATACGTGCAAAGGATCCGACTAAAAAGAGTGCCGTACCTTCACTTCAATCAAATATATTACGGCCCCGCTCTCGACGATCGCCAAGCCAGACCGATTTTTTGATCCGCTGTTCGACTTCCTCTATGATCTCGTCGTATTGTCTCAGCTGCTCAGAGTCCAAAATTTCGGCCAGTTGGGACCGTGTCCGGCGTCCAATTGAAGCCAATTCACGCGATGCGACAAGCAGCTTCAGCACGGGCGGTTGGGTGTTGTTCGGATCGATACCGTTCTTTCTAAGCACCCGCTCCAGATCGCCATCGCTCTGATTGAGAATTTCCTGCACCTTCGGCTTCTGCCTGGCAGTTAACTCAATCCGACCCTCGATATTAGCGTCGTAGATCGTGGCTGTAGCGGGAATCGATCCACCGAAACAAACCATCGAGATACAAGTCACAGAAACCAACGCAACAAACTTTTTCATTTTTCGTACGCCGTACTTGGCAAAAGCCGTCGATCACGCGACCTCTTCCGTGATCGATGGGTTCAGCTGCAACGCCCCTCACCCAGGCTCGCAATGTGATCTTCGTTGGTGGTTTCAATTGGACCGCATTCGCTCGTACTTCGGACCAATCGTGATTTTCTTGTGTCAAAGATTTTTTGCGACACGGATTGGCTACCATGCCTGTAATTGTCATCACACCCTAGTGTGTAGGGCCGTTCGGTGTCAGGAGATCACCCAATACAGTGTTGACGGAGGGTTCATCATCAACGGTCGGCGGACGTGACAGCACCAGTGTCCGCTTATTCGCACGTACGTCCACCACCGGTCGGGACGCAAACAAGAGACAATCGCTGCGCGGCAACTTCCAACGTCGTCCGGCGCAACGATGATCAACGACTACCCTTCTTTGAATCGGTAGCCCGCACCATAGAGCGTCTCGATTTCATCGAAACCCCTGTCCACAGCACTGAACTTCTTCCGCAACCGCTTAACGTGACTGTCGATAGTGCGGTCATCAACAATTACATGATCGTCATAGGCTGCAGCCATTAGCGAGTTTCGACTCTTGACGATTCCGGGGCGCTGCGCCAGCGCCCGTAGAATCCGGAACTCGGTCAAGGTGAGGGTGACCGGATTCGCATCCCAGGTGCAGGAATGGCGTTTCGGATCCATCACTAGCTTGCCGTGCTCGATGATCGGCGTCTCCGGCTCGTCAGAAATCGCAGATTCCTGTGACTGGGCTCGGCGCAGCGCAACCCTGACCCGTTCCATGAGTACGCGCTGAGAGAACGGCTTGCGAATGTAGTCATCGGCACCCATTCTTAGGCCGAACAACTCGTCGATCTCATCATCCTTGGAGGTCAGGAAGATGACTGGAAGGTCAGAGTGCTGGCGCAACCGGCGCAGCAATTCCATGCCGTCCATATGCGGCATCTTGATATCCAGGATCGCGATGTCAGGTGGAGTTTTCTGCAAGCCGACCAACGCAGTCGCGCCATCGGTGTAGGTCTGCGTGCGGTAACCCTCGGCTTCAAACGCTATACTTACCGAAGTCAGGATGTGCTGATCATCATCTACAAGTGCTATCGTTGACATATTTCCTCCCCTCCACGACACCTCCTCATCCGTATGAATTGAATCTTATTGTGGCTCTTTAAGCGCGGAACTAAGACAGATTGTGACCGCAAACACTTTGTCCACCTCCCAATTGAAGGCGAAAGAAGCTGCACTTGGCACTCCGGGGGCCGTTACTGGCATCGTGAAGGGCCAACATCGCAGTCACAGTCAACGAGTAGCAGGCGTCCAGCGTTGGCACATCCCAGACGATCCCGCTGTGCTTCGAAGTCGTTCGCCATACCCTCGATAGCCGGCATTGGGTGTGCGATGTCGGCTTTCGCTGGAATTCTGTCTGTTCCCAGATGGCCAAGGGATGCATAAAACGGCAGGTTGGAAAGGCCGTTCTTCAACCCCTTCCTGCTTCACTCACCCTTTTTGCCTAACGTTAGAACCCGGGAGTAGCCGTATGCCATTTCTGACTTCTTTGCCGGACGATGCAACACTACTGGATCTCTTCAAACAACATCCGCAGGTGGCAAGTGCGTTGCTGACTCTGAATGAGACTATCATGAGATACCCCTCACCATTTTCGCCGGCAGAGCGTGAAGCGATTGCTGCCTACGTGTCGACTATAAATGAGTGTCGGTATTGTAGGGGCGTTCACACAAATGCAGCTATAAAGCTTGGTGAAACGGCAGAGAATTTAGCCGCGATTTGTGAACGCCCGCAACATCCTGGTGACCCGCGGCTGGCGCCAATCCTCGCCTATGTTGGCAAACTGACCAATTCTCCAGCGAGTGTATCGCAAGGCGATGTGCACAACATTCTAAATGCCGGATGGAACGAAGATGCAGTTTCATACGCAGCATTCGTTGCAGCGCTCTATGCCTTCATGAACCGTCTTGTGGAAGGGCACGGCATCCTGGGAGCTGAGGAGTACTATCGCGTCGCCGGCAAACGCCTTGCCGAGGATGGCTACCAAGGTCTGGCCAGCATTTTTGAAACGTCTTCCGATTAAGCAAAATGCCGCCGGATACACCAACCGAACTTCGACCCTCCAACAATCTTGTGGGGATTGCCTGCGTAGTTGGCGCGACGATGACTTTCACTACCCAAGACATGGCGATCAAATGGCTGAGCGGTGACTACCCACTGCACCAAATTGTGCTTTTCCGAGCTCTGGTGGCAATCGCGCTGACCCTCGCCATACTAGTGCCCCTGGAAGGCGGATATCAGATTCTGCGCACTAAACGCCTACCGCTTCACCTACTACGTGGCTTGGCAGTGGTGATAGCGAATATGGCATTCTTCACTGGTTTGGCGACGCTTCCGCTAGGCGAGGCCACGGCGATATTCTTCATCGCACCGCTCCTCATCACCCTACTCTCCGTGCCCTTACTGGGTGAACACGTCGGTGTTCGACGCTGGATGGCCATATTGGTCGGTCTTGGCGGAGTTGCCGTTATGCTGCGACCTGGCAGCGATGGTTTTCAACTGGCTTATTTGCTGCCATTGGCAGCCGCACTGGCCTATGCATTGCTGCAGATCATGACCCGCAAACTCGGAGTTTCAGAAAAAGCGTCGACGATGGCTTTCTACATACAATTCACGTTTGTCGCGGTCAGTGGCGCTATAGGCCTCACTCTAGGCGATGGGGCTCTGTCTGGCCGTGGCGATCCAAGTCTTGAGTTCTTGTTGCGAGCTTGGGTTTGGCCGAATCCAAAAGACACTATGATTATGCTAGCGATCGGCTGTCTGAGCGGTATGGGGGGCTATTTGATTAGCCAGGCCTATCGGATTTCGGAAGCCGCTTTGGTCGCACCTTTCGAATAC
>JAEKFU010000183.1 GCA_016522385.1 Pseudomonadota bacterium | reverse complement strand
TAAGAACTACTATATTTACTTTGCCGGTCTTCGGACCGGCTATGGCGATAAATAGCTGTCGTAATAAACTCATCGGACCCGGGGGCAGTACCCGGCACCTCCACCAAATTCCGTTTCTCACCAAACGGCGCGGTGGACACTCCTTTAAACGGTATTTGATGGGGGTGAACTAGGATCGACGAGGGCGTAAAGGGCAAGTTTTTCGCTCGGCATGGTTCCGCCGTTATCGGGCCACATCAATAGTTGCAAACGACAACTATGCGGAAGCTCGTCTCGCTGCGTAATGCAGTGCGATTGCTTCAATTCAAGCCCTAGCCGATCGCACGGTTAGGCGGGGTTCGAGGGCACCTGGCAACAGAAGCCCTCCCTTCAACCACGTTTTGTTGTCATCAACAAATTGCGAAAATTTGACCAGCATCCTTTGCTGACGCACGATCCTGCCTGCTATAAGGTGAGGTGACTCGACGAGTGTACCAGGACCAGTTGTTTTGGATCGGCACCAACAAGCCTGAAGAGGACTGAATGAGCCAGGGAGAAGACATCTCAGAAGATCTGATGCGCTATGATCTGTTGGCGCAGCATGCCTTGCGCGGCGTCGTTCGCTTAGCACTGCTGCGGGTCGAGCGCGAAGGCTTGCCTGGTGAACACCATTTCTTCATTGCCTTCAACACCAAACATCCAGGCGTGCAAATGTCCGATCGATTGTTGGCAAAGTACAAGAACGAAATGACGATTGTCATCCAGCACCAGTTCTGGAACCTGCGCACGACTGAAGAGCATTTCGAGATCGAGTTGTCCTTTGACAACATCCCGGAAAAACTGTCGATCCCATTTGCCGCTATAAAGGGCTTCTTTGATCCATCGGTCCAGTTCGGTCTGCAGTTCGAAACAGCCGAACCGGACGTGACCAATTTGGCCAATGATGCGATCGCGGACGGGGATGCACCCAAGGACGAAGCAGAGACAAAGAAACTAGAGTCAAAGAACACAGCCAAAGCCAAGAAGAAGTCCGGCCCGTCTGATGCTGCGGCTGCCGATGCATCAAATGATGATTCCAAAGTCGTGTCGCTCGATGCCTTCCGAAAAAAGTAGTCTGCCAGCCGGTCTGATCGCTTTGTTCATGGTCCTTGCCCTCGGAGCCGGGAATGCGGCCTATAGCCCGGCATCCGCTGATAAGCTTACGGCCAAGAGCCTTGCGAGAAAGCCTGCCAAGGTACTCTTCGGCCGCCAGAAAACGGCCGCGCCATTGAAGCCGCGGGCGATCGGTTTCTATTCAAAGGGCTGCCTTGCCGGCGGCGTTCAACTGCCGGCGACCGGCTCGGCCTGGCAGGCCATGCGGCTCAGCCGCAACCGCAATTGGGGACATCCCGATCTTGTCGAATTGGTCAAGCGGCTGGCCATCGAAGCTAAGGCACAGGACGGCTGGCCTGGATTGCTGGTCGGCGATCTTGCGCAGCCACGCGGGGGGCCGATGCTTTCGGGGCATGCCAGCCACCAGGTCGGACTAGATGCTGATATATGGCTGACCCCGATGCCCGAGCGCGAACTCTCGAACCGAGAACGCGAAACCAAGTCCGCCATCTCGGTCATAAAAGATCGCAAGCGCATCAATCCGAAGATTTGGACCAACGCACATGCCAAGCTTATCCGGCGGGCTGCCTCCTATCGGGAAGTTGCCCGAATATTCGTTCACCCGCCGATCAAGAAGGCACTATGCGACTGGGCACCGAAAGGCAAGAGTCGGTCTTGGCTGAAGAAGGTGCGCCCATATTATGGCCATCACTATCACTTCCATATTCGCATCAAGTGCCCGAAAGGGACGAAAGGTTGCCGCAACCAACCGGCCCCCGCCCCCAAGGACGGTACAGGCTGCGGCTCTGAACTTGCCTACTGGTTCTCAGACAAACCCTGGAAACGCAAGAAACGCAAACCCGGCGCACCAAAGCCAAAGCCGAAACCCGCCATGAAGCTGGCCGCCCTGCCTAAGGCCTGCCGCGCGGTCTTGACGGCGAAATAGTCATCTCGGACTGGAGATGTCACATCCACGACATACGTTTGTCGTTTTTCAACGCGCGGCTAATTGCTGAATCAGATACGCGGTTGTCCGATTGCTCTTTCGAAGGAACATAGCGCGTGACCGACATCTCGCCTTTTTCCCAACCCGGACGTTTCTGGCGTGGCAATCTTCACACCCACTCGACTTTGTCGGACGGAGCTCTCGAGCCAGGCCAGGTTGCAGATGCCTATCAGCAGGCGGGTTACGACTTCTTCGTGCTGTCCGAACACTTCGTTGAACTCTATGACTGGCCGGTCGCCGACACCCGCAACCTCAGATCGAACCAATTCACAACCATACTTGGAGCCGAGTTGCACGCGCCCGAAACTACCGTCGGCGAACTCTGGCACATCCTTGCGGCCGGTCTTCCGGTGGAATTTGCGCCTTGCGGGCCGGAGGAAAGCGGCGCCGAACTTGCCCAGCGGGCCCATGATTCCGGCGCCTTTGTGGCGATTGCCCATCCGTCATGGTCACAGCTCACCATCGAGGATGGGCGCGCCATCAAATGCGCCCATGCGGTGGAAATCTACAATCACGGTTGTGCTATCGAAAATGATCGTGGCGACGGCTGGTACTTGATGGATCAACTGCTCAATGAGGAACACCGCCTCACGGCAATCGCGACGGACGATGCACACTTCAGATCAGGCGAACGCGATGCATTCGGCGGCTGGATTCACGTGAAGGCTGAAAGTCTTGACTCGAACGAAATTCTGCAGGCACTCAAGTCGGGGCATTTCTATTCCAGCCAGGGACCGCAGATCTATGAACTGTCCATAAATGGCAACGAACTGACCATCACCACTTCGCCGGTCGACACAATCAGCGTCATGGGCGGCACATCACGAAACGCTGTGCGGAACGGCAAGTCTATCACCCATGCGACGCTCGATCTCGGCAAGCTAACAGAGGGATGGCTGTTGCGCGCACCCAGCAGGTGGGTCCGAGTTGTCATTATCGATGCTGCCGGCAGGCGTGCGTGGACCAATCCAATTTGGCTAAATGAACTCTAGGGGTTCTTGGACCCTTAGGGTTGCGCTGGGTCGACACTGGCCTGCTCGCGCGTCCAACCACGCATGGATGTGATCTCGAGAGGGGAAGCGCGGAACAGCGCGCCCGTGCTGACTCAAATCCAATTGTTTCGATGCGTGTCTGTTGATCCGGGGCATCTGCCGTGTCATCCATGTGTCTTACTCAGCGAGATGACACTCGACCGATGCACGACACCGAATTTTCGCAACTAACTAGTCTCAACGACATCGCTGTTGTTGCCCTCATCGCGGTATTGTTGGGGCTTGCGTTCATGCGTATGCGCCAGCCGCCCATCGTCGGCTATATCCTCGCCGGTCTGGTGCTCGGGCCAACAGGCTTGGGCATCATCCGGCAGTCCCACTCCATCGAACTGCTCGCCGAAATGGGTGTTTTGCTACTTTTGTTTTTGATCGGTATGGAGATTTCAATCCGGGCATTTGTCCTGGTCTTGAGACCAGCTGTACTAATTGCTGCGGGTCAGATTGCAACGGCCCTTTTGATTACAGTGGGATTTGGTGTAACGCTCGGCTGGGGATATCAGCAAATCCTGTTGCTTGGTTTCGTGATCGCCGTCTCTTCGACGGCTGTCACCCTAAAGATCCTCGAAGAGATCGATGAATTGCGCAGTGAAACCGGCCGTGTCGCCATTGGCGTGATGATCGCCCAGGACATTGCCATTGTGCCAATGCTGATCATGGCGGAGGCGTTCGGTACTGATGAAGGTATCTCTCCTGACACCATATCACTTATTGTTATTGCCGTCGGCCTGCTTGGCCTGTTGATCTGGTATCTTGGCAAACCGGGGAAGATCCGCTTGCCTTTTACCGAGTTGATCGAGGACAGGCCCGACATCATCGTGCTTGCCGCGCTGGCATTCTGCTTTGCTGCCGCGGCCGGTTGCAGTTTGTTTGGCATGTCGCCCGCTTATGGCGCCTTTATAGCCGGCCTGATCATCGCCAACACGACATTGCGCAGCGAAGCCATTCAAGTCACGCAGCCGGTCTTGAGCATTCTGATATTTGTCTTCTTCCTGTCCGTCGGCTTGTTGATCAACCTCAACTTCGTCATCAACAATCTGGTGCTGGTCATCTCATTTGCTTTTGGTGTCGTACTGTTGAAGACCATCATCAACATTTTCTTGATTCGGGCGACGGGCATGGACTGGAACATCGCCCTGCCAGCCGGCCTGTGTATGGCCCAGATCGGTGAGTTCTCCTTCGTGCTGGCCGCAGTCGGCCTGCGCAACGGCGTCCTGAATATCGATGCCTATCGCCTGGCGCTATCCGTCATCGCCCTGTCAATTGTCATCTCGCCGTTGTGGGTTTCGGCTGCCCGGCGGTTTCACGATGCCGCCCTAGAAGGCATATCCGATTATCGTCAGGCCCTGTCTGAAACCTATGGTGACGAACTCGCTCGCCTGCAGGAACATACCGCTTCGATTGGCCGCGTAAGCCACCGGCTGCGTATTCATGTCCGGGCCGCCCGCCGCGCGCTAAACCGCACGCGCCGCCAGGACTGAAATGATCCGGTTGAGGCAACAGGTTCTGTTGATCAGTGTTGAACTGGTCAATGATGCAGCTGCATGGTACACCGCAGCAAAATAGATGCAGCCAAGTGGAGTGGCAGGGCATGGCAGACACACGCACGGAAACCGATAGCTTCGGCCCTCTTGAAGTGGCGTCCGATCGATACTGGGGCGCGCAAACCCAACGCTCCCTAGGAAATTTTAAGATCGGCAATGAAACCATGCCGGCGCCGTTGATACGAGCGCTCGGTATCGTCAAGAAGGCTGCCGTCCTGACCAATATGGATCTTCGGAATATTGAGCCTAAGCTCGGCAAAGCGATCGCCAAAGCTGCCGATGAGGTCATCGATGGTAAGCTCAACGACCATTTCCCACTGGTCGTTTGGCAGACCGGCTCCGGCACGCAGTCAAACATGAATGCCAACGAAGTTATCTCCAATAGAGCAATCCAGCTGCTGGGCGGCAAAATGGGCTCAAAGACGCCGGTACACCCCAACGATCATGTCAATCGCTCGCAGTCTTCTAACGACACATTTCCAACAGCGATGCACATCGCCGCGGTCGAACAGGTTCGTCATGTCCTGATCCCGGCTCTGAAACAACTCCACAAGGCCCTGGACAAGAAAGCCACGACTTGGAACGGGATCATCAAGATCGGCCGCACACATACCCAGGATGCGACACCGTTGACGCTTGGCCAGGAATTCTCCGGCTATGCGGCCCAGATTGCCCTAGGCCTTGAGCGGGTCGGCGCGTGCCTGCCTCGGCTCTATCCATTGGCACAAGGCGGCACGGCCGTCGGCACCGGACTCAACACAAGAAAGGGTTTTGATCGTAAATTTGCCGCCCATGTAAAGAAGATCACCCAGTTGCCCTTTGTTACTGCGCCCAACAAATTCGAGGCGTTGGCGGCCCATGATGCCATGGTCGAGCTGTC
>JAEKFU010000136.1 GCA_016522385.1 Pseudomonadota bacterium | reverse complement strand
CGGCGGTGGCGGCCGTGGAATCCGTATCATCAATAGTGCCGAAGAATTCGCGCACCAGTTCCCGCAGGCCAGCGCTGAAGCAAGCGCGGCCTTCGGCGATGGCGGTCTCTACCTGGAAAAGGTGATCGACCAGGCGCGGCATATTGAGGTTCAAGTGCTCGGCGACGGGCAACGCGTGTTGCATTGTTTTGAACGGGAGTGTTCGCTGCAACGTCGGCGACAAAAGATCTGGGAGGAAGCGCCTTCGGCCGTTCTGCCGGAACGCGTTCGCAAAGCAATGTGTGCTGCAGCCGTGTCATTGGCCAAATCTGTGCATTACCAGGGTGCCGGTACCCTGGAGTTCCTCTACGATGAAGCTTCCGAAAACTTCTACTTTATCGAGATGAACACGCGCATTCAGGTGGAGCACCCTGTGACTGAGATGATCACCGGCATCGATCTCGTACGCGAAATGATTTCAATCGCTTCTGGTAAACCGATATCCATCGAGCAGGATGACATCAACATCAAAGGTCACGCCATTGAATGCCGGATCAATGCCGGAGACCCGGACAATCAGTTCTTTCCCTCACCCGGCATCGTTGAAGAGTTGCACGTTCCAGGCGGGCCGGGAGTACGCTTTGACTCAGCGCTTTATGCCGGCCATAGCGTGCCGCCTTACTATGACTCACTGCTTGGCAAGCTGATCGTCTGGGGCGAAGACAGAAACACCGCTCTGGCGAGACTGCGGGGGGCCTTGTCAGAACTGATCATTTCGGGGGTACACACGACGACGTCGCTGCATCAATCGTTGGCGATGGACGATGAAGTTGTCAACGCCCGATATGACACACAGTTTCTGGAAAACTGGCTCGACGCCAGACAAACTACTGCAAATGAACAAAACAGGGAGGTGGCCAATCGATGAAAACAAGATACTCCTTTGGCGGCGACGAACACATCTTCGTCGAAGTCGACGAAGAGATGTCCATGGAGGCGTTCTTCAAGAGCCTGTCCATGACCACCGCCGTGCGTGAAAGCAAGATCAACGGCGTCACCGAAATCTGCCCGGCAAATGCCTCGTTACAGGTCAAGTTCGATCCGGATGTGATCAAGCCGGATGATATGCTGGCTATACTGAAGTCGCTGGAGGCTAATGCCGAGAGCGCCGATGCCGAGCTGGACACAAGGATTGTCGAGGTTCCGGCCTATTTCAACGATCCCTGGACACGCGAGACGCTGATGCGGTTTCGCGAACGTCATCAGGACCCGAGCGGCACTGACCTTGAATTTGCCGCCCGCATCAACGGCTATGGGTCGGTGGAAGAGTTCATCGCCGCCTATCACGGTTCGCCCTGGTTCGTATCCATGGTCGGCTTTGTGGCCGGTCTGCCGTTCATGTATCAAATGGTTGAACGCGAGCGCCAAATCGAGGTCCCGAAATATCTCAGGCCCCGCACCGATACGCCAAAACAGACGATTGGCTATGGCGGATGTTTTGCCTGCATATATTCCGTGCGCGGTGCCGGCGGTTACCAGATGTTTGGGATTACGCCCATGCCGATCTATGACCCCAATCAGGAGATCAGTTATCTGCGTGATTTCATGGTATTCTTCAATCCTGGGGACATCGTGAAATTCCGCCCGATCGACCGCGCTGAATATGACCATCTGCTCGGCGAAGTCGAAGCCAATCGTTTCACGCCGAAAATCCACGATGTCACATTTTCGCTGGCGGAGTTCCACAACGACATAGATGGTTACAACCACAAGCTGGAGGAGACGCTCAATGGCAGTTAAGGTCATCTCTCCCGGTCTTGCCACCTCAGTTCAAGACCTTGGCCGGCCGGGTTACTATCATCTCGGTATCCCGATCTCCGGCGGTATGGATCGGCTAGCATTGCGCGCCGCCAACTTGCTTGTCGGCAACGTAGAAGGTGCAGCCGTTTTGGAGACCGTCTTCATGGGACCTGAGCTGGAGTTCACCTCAGACGCAATGGTCGCCGTGACCGGAGCAGAATTGCCGCCAAAAGTTGACGGTGACGCGCGCGCGACCTGGACCGCGTTTCCAGTGAAGTCGGGTCAGGTGCTTGGCTTCGACTACCTGAAGGCCGGTGCGCGCGGCTACATCGCCATCTCGGGCGGAATCGATGTTCCGCTCAAGCTTAACAGCCGGTCGACCTATCCGCTTGGCGGTCTGGGTGGGTTTGAAGGGCGTAACCTGCAGGCCGGCGACGAACTGCGGCTTCGATCGGCGACAGGTGGGGTCAAGGAAGGTGCGAGCATTCCGCAAGATCTGCGGCGCTTGCCGGGAAGTCCCGCCGAGTTGCGGACGCTGCCCGGCATTTACTGGCACAGGATCACGGAAAGCTCACAACGCAACTTCTTTGAGGATATGTGGGAGGTCGCCCCGGAGGCCGATCGCATCGGCTATCGCTTCCGTGGTGGCCAGGTGCTGGAATTCGTCGAGCGCGAACAGCCATTCGGTGCCGGGTCCGATCCCTCCAATATCGTTGATGGTTGCTATCCCTACGGCTCGATCCACGTGCCGGGCGGGACGGAGCCAATCGTGCTGCACCGCGATGCAGTGTCCGGTGGCGGCTATTTCATGCTCGGCACGGTCATTTCTGCGGACATGGACCTGATCGGCCAATTGCAGCCACACACGCCGACCAAGTTCGTGGAAGTGGACATGCAAACTGCGCTGGAGGCGCGGGCCGACCGAAGCCACCTGCTGAACGCCATCAGAAAAGCGCTCGGTTGAGCGCGGTATTCTGCCTACTAAGGGGAGTAAGTACAATGACGACACCTGCCGCAACAAGTCTCGCTGACGCCATTTGGCCGGCTCACGACAAGACCCTGATCCGCAACATCGTGCTGGCAGTGGCGGCTACCGTTCTGCTGGCGGTCTCGGCAAAGATCAAGGTGCCGTTCTGGCCCGTGCCCATGACTATGCAGCTCTTCGTCGTGCTGGCCATTGGTCTTGCCTTCGGCTGCAAATTGGCTGTCGGAACCTTGCTGCTTTATATGGCGGAAGGAGCTGTCGGCCTGCCGGTGTTCGCCGGCACACCAGAAAAGGGCATTGGCCTTGCCTATATGATGGGTCCGACAGGCGGCTATATTCTCGGGTTCCTGTTCGCCGCGGGCGCGACCGGATGGCTGGCCGAAAAGGGTTGGGATCGATCGGTCGTCAAGGGCTTTGTTGCATGCCTGATAGGCATCGCATTGATCTACTTACCGGGCTTGCTTTGGCTCGGTAGTATAGTCGGCTGGGATAAGCCGGTTCTTGCATGGGGTTTTACACCGTTCATCCTCGGCGATTTAGTCAAGGCTAGCCTTGCCGCACTAGCGATACCGGCCGGCTGGAGTCTGCTTGGCAAAAATGTTTGATATGAGGCTCGCGGCACCGTAGTGAACGGAAGTTAACTGGCCGTCGCGTCTCTGCGCCGGTTGACTTCGCGTTCTTGTTGCACTGTGAGATGCTGAAAGTCGAATAGATCACTAGCATTAACGACGCCTACGTACTTTTGAAGTGTCAATTTGTCGACTTCCGCTGATGGTCAATTTAAGACGTTTCTGCCTTTGACCTGCAGCGTCCATTATCGACGTCTAAGCATGTTAAATCACTGGAAAGACGGAAATCGAATTTCGAATGTCGGTTTCTGGGTCGTGAGTTCAATTGATCGTCGCAACACGTACCTTGAACAAAGGATGTGGAGCGATCGAGATGACGAAGAAGTACCATCGGGTTGGATTTACTGCGGTCCAGAGTGAATGGCCAGACGTTAACGCCGTCCGCCGTGGGCCAACAAATGTCCTATGAGCGAACTACAAACCACGTCGGTAATGTGGTCCTAAGCAGAAGACACTGCTGAACCAGAGAACAATGAAACCTAAAGGCCCGACATGCGACGCAAAGCGGACCGACCACTAAGTCGCGTCAAAGCCGGATTTTCGGCGCCACAAGAAACACTTGCGCGCCGATAGCCCGGTTACCATGGGTGCAAATTTGCAGTGAAACAAGAAACCCTCGAACATCGCTATCTACTCCTGATCGCCGGAATTATGGTTGTTTCCGCCATTTCACTGTTGTTTCTGGGTCGTGTCGCATGGTGCGAATGCGGCTATGTAAAGCTTTGGCACGGAGAGGTTTTCAGTTCCGAGAATTCGCAGCACGTGTCGGATTGGTATTCACCGTCACATCTGGTGCATGGCATCTTGTCGTACGGCGTACTTACGCTGTTAGCAGGAACCCTTTCGATTGACCGGCGCGCCACCATTGCCGTTCTGATTGAGGAAGCTTGGGAGCTTCTCGAGAACACGGACACCATGATCGATCGGTATCGCGAGACAACAATTTCGCTCGGATATTACGGCGACAGTGCAATCAACTCCGTGGGTGACGTTTGTTTTATGCTGATGGGTTTCTTTCTGGCTGCGCGCTTGCCAATCTGGGCTTCCGTGGCACTGGTCATCGGTCTTGAACTTGCCGCCGGTATTGTGATCCGGGACAACCTGACGCTCAACGTCATTATGCTGATCTATCCGTTTGAAGCCATCAAGACATGGCAGTTCGGCAGTTGAGCACGATGCGAAAATCGGCCAGCGCCGAAATGAGGAGATTGCATGCCTGTTCCAATATACGAAGCGACAACCTTCCCTGCCCACTAGGCAATGGCAGTAGCTTCGCAAAGAAAGACAACACCCGTCGCCGCTTCAACAGCCGCCGAACGACAGCTCCTCCCAATGAGATCCGCGACAGTGAATCTAATGT
>JAEKFU010000131.1 GCA_016522385.1 Pseudomonadota bacterium | reverse complement strand
GTGCTTGGCCGCGGCTTGATATTTGCCGTGGGGTTCGCCGCTATGGCCATCGGCGCCGGGATTTGCCGGGGGCTCATCGAGCGCGGCTATATCGTCTGCAATAGGCGCGGCGTGTTCTGCTCGACCCGCATTTGGTGATCAAGGAAGCGGACTTTCTGCGGTTCATCGAGGTCATTGGCGAGTCGCTGGCCGAGGCGTAGGCCCAGCGGCACCCTTAGCCCGACTTCCGCTATTCGGCAGTTTCGAAAGAGCTAACATATTGATATGATGAAATAGTGCTCTGCTAGGTCGGCACTACAGGCGAAATTTGGCGGGCGCTGGCTATGAGGATAGCGCAGTGATCTTCGGCGGTGGCTGCGGTGGCAGCGGCAGCTTCAAGCGTTGTAGCAGGAGTTCGATGTCGCGTTCCGGCTGGGTATAGCGTGGCAGGATAATTTGGCGGCCGTCGGTGGTGGGCAATTGGACATCGACCATCTGGATGGTGGATAGCTTTTCCAGCACCGCTCTTGGTGTAAGCCCTGGCGCCAGGGCGCGCAGGCGGTGTTTCAAGGTGACCATCAGGCAATAGGCGACGAACGCGACGAAGATATGCGCTTTGATCCGATCGTCACGTTGATGGTAGATCGGGCGGATCGCCAGATCGCTTTTTAGCTCCTTGAACGCCTGTTCGATTTCGGTGAGGAGGATGTAGTAACGCCATAGCTCACCGGGATCGGTACTTTTTAGATTGGTGCGGAGGAGATAGCGGCCTTCGCGCCGCCTCGTGGTCCTGAGCTTGTCCTTACGCAGGTTAAAGCTGAAGGTCTCGGGACTGACGTCCTGGTCTTTTTGCGGCAGGTTGATCTCGAGTAGGCCGTAAGCTCGGCCGGCGTCTTTCTTGGCAGCGCCGATCTTGATCAAGAGCTGATCACGCGTGAGTTTCTGTTGGCGTAACGCGTGCAGGCGTTGCCAAAGCTTCTTCAACCGTCGGCGGCGGATCGCCCGCTCCTTGTTGATCCGATCACCGCTTTTGGCCAGAACGTAGAGCTCGCCCTCCTTCGGCAGAAGCTTGACCTCGACCTGTCCACGGACCCGCTCCCAAGGCTTGTCCAGAAAGGCTTTTTCCAACTGGCTCAGCCGGCCCTTGGGCGTGCCGACCAGATAATGGACCGGCATCGATGCGTTGCGCATGTTCGCCAATGTCGCCTCGGTGGGGATGCCTCTGTCCATAATCCAGGTCCGTGATGCCTGGCCATATTGGGCGGTAATCCTGTCCAAAAACGCGACAAGTGTGGTGTTGTCCGCGGTATTGCCCGGCATGACCTCGTAAGCCAGCGGAAAACCCTCGGGTGTAACGATCAAGGCGATCACCACCTGGACGCAGTCCGACCGTTTGTCCCGGCTGTAGCCGAACTTGCGAAGCCCGTCCTGTTCCGGCGGTGGCGATTCGAAATAGGTGCTGGTCAGATCATAGAGCAGCACATCGAAACTGACGTGAAACAAGCTCTGCCAACGCCGCTTCAAGAAACTAAAGAAATCCGTCTTGTGACACAGCAATCGGTCGAGGCAGCGATACAATGTGTCGTCCTGGACCAGACCAACGTCCTCGCCCAAAAGGTCACCCAGGGCGCTGTGCTGAAACCAATGACGATGTAACCGCCACTCGCTGCCGGGATCCAGCAAGCGATAAAACACCAGGGTCTTGAAAACATTCAGCCAGCGCGTGCCCTTGCGGCTCGGCGGCAGGCGTTTCGCCCAGAAGTCCTCGAGCTCGAGTTGGTCCCAAAGCACCGCGGTCAACCAGCAACCGCCCCATTGCCGGGGACGCGTCAGCACCAGATCACGCAAGCGCACATGCACCACCGCGTCGTCCGGCAACGGCGCATTTGCACCTTCGGCAAACAGGGTCAGCTGCCGCGGTTTGCCTTCGCCGTCGGCGAACACCTCGATCGATCGACGCCATGCCGCTTTCTGGCCGTCATTAATCTCACCCAGATACAACACCTGGCGCTGGACCACGCGGCCACCGCTGACACGACGGTTCTCAACCACACTCCAATAGCGATGGATCTTGCCATCCTTTTTACGGGTCTTGCAGCGTAAAAACATGGGCCGAGCTTCCAGCCCAAAAATCAGCCCGTCAACCGAGTAGGTCGGCACTACAACGCGTTTGCCGAATGGCGACCCACAAAACCTCAGCATGTCCGCCAACGCCGCGGCGAAATCAGGCCGAATTTTCCTGATCTAAAGGTCGAACAGCGGAAGTGAGGCTAGATCGGCGACTGAGCGCCAGACATCATTATTCTTTTCCGCGATTTTGCAGAGCTCGTTGAGTTCCTGACTTTTGTTCTGATTATTCTTCACCCAACTATAATAGAACATTCACTGCGCCCCCTGTCATATGGCTTCGATTATCTGTTCTGTTGGCAGGCGTCAATAATCCACGGGCCAGCATTTGCCGTTAAAGTAAAATGGATTCCGAGCCCGGCAAATATCTCGAGATCCTCCAGTGGGGCAGGATCAGCCC
>JAEKFU010000088.1 GCA_016522385.1 Pseudomonadota bacterium | reverse complement strand
GCGCGATGTGGGTCATCGGGCAAGTTCCGTAACGACGTCCGATGGCCGGATTTGGGCCACCGAAGGCCGTGTTTGTGCGCCCGCTGGACGTCGTTATGCTCCGCTTGTGGTCAATCAGACCACGGCGCGAAGCATGCCTAGCCAGCAGACGCACAAACGCGGTCAAATGATTCCACATGAGAAAGACACGCTCTAGTGTAGTTGCTTGGTCAATTCCATCGATCACGGCCCGCCTATGATCGAGCGACCAAAAATTTGGCGAAAAGTTGCGGTGACTTTCGCTCCAATCAATTTGAATCCAAAAAATCCTATCTCCGCCGCCCACCGAGATTGGCGGGCTTGGGCATTCAATAAATTATGGCTGTGGCATGGATGTCACAGAACGGTTGTTTGTTTTTGATTTGTTCTTGTCATTCACTTGTCACGAATAATTCAAGACTTTCAATGGTTTACGGCTAAAGCGGTCAACTAGGACAAATATCCTGCCAAATCAGACCCCGCAAGATTACTGACTTTGGCGATTTTTTGCCCCAATTCGGAAGGTGCAACTATCGACAGGCACACTCTGAATCACGACGAAGAGTCAATAAGTTGCCGGTGAAGACCCCTGCAAGTGACGTGGATGCCGACCCGTCCAATTTCAATCCGTATGCGGATAGTTGGCGGATAGCCTGTTGTCAGCGATATTCGGCCTGTGTAATGTCTTTTGACGCCTTTGGGGGAAAAAGGCGTACAAATGACAATAATTAGTTTGGGCGTTGGGTATCCGAGCGTAACTGGCCTAGAACTTGGGCAAGGCAACACCTGTATTTATACCCTTAGTTCGGTCGTTACGACTGTCAAAACAACTATGAGTTTGTCTTGGTTGCTATCAACAACCAGGAAAGGTGGGATTTTGTCTGGCAAAACACAGATGATAGCGAAAAATTTTCTTCGCGGTAAAGGAGGAAGGGAGAACCAGTAGAGTGGACATGTGCACATCGGTGGAGTGGACCGGTGGCAACGGTGGATACAGACCAGAGTGACATGTGGACTGTCTTTGTTCATCGAGTGAGGAATAAATCGCGGCAAAAAAGAGTAAGGCGAACTTTCAAGAGCTTGGGGTTCTTGAAGGGCAGCATTGACACAAATTCTCAAACGGCGGCTCGGAGGCTATGAAGGCATATCAACTAGCAGAGGCTATAAGGCCCGAATTTTCAGATAATGCGGAGACGGACGCAGTTGAAGATGACAACACCCAGGTTCTCAAAGAGCGCTGGCCGCAGGTCATCAAGAAGTTGCGAGCCGAGTTCGGTGAGGACCTTTTCACGAGCTGGTTTGCGCGTATGGAGGCAGAAAGCCTGACGGAGGCAAAACTGGTTGTGTCGGTTCCGACCAAATTCCTGCGCAATTGGATCGACTCACACTATGCGGCAAAACTGACGCAGATCTGCGAAAGCGAGTTCGGATCACTCGACGCTGTTTCTATTCGAATGCGCACCCGCGGTCTTCCGCAGCGCGTCGCGGATTGTCAGCAGATCAGACCGATTGCTGATCAGGACGAACCGATGAGCGGTCGCAAGTTCATCGTAAACCAGCGTGTCGGACTTTATGCCAATGATCGCGGCTCGCCGCTCGATCACAGTTTGACTTTCGAGACGTTCGTTTTCGGTGGCTCTAACGCTCTTGCACATGCAGCAGCATTACGGGTGGCAGATGCCCGCCCCGGCGCGCCGGTCAGCTTTAATCCGTTGTTCATTCATTCAGCTGCAGGCCTCGGCAAGACGCACCTGCTGAACGCGATTTCCTGGCGAATCCGCCAGAATCAGCCGAGCCGCAAGGTGCTGTTCATCACCGCTGAGCGATTCATGTATCACTTCCTAGCCGCTCTCAAAGCGCGCGATGTGATATCGTTTAAGGACGAGTTTCAAAGCATCGACGTACTGCTCATTGACGACTTCCAGTTTCTGCAGGGCAAATCGATGCAGCAAGAATTCTGTCACACATTCAACTCGTTGGTGGATTCCAAGCGCCAAGTGATCATTGCCGCCGATGTGCCGCCATCTCAGCTAGAAAGTATAGACCAACGCATGCGCTCTAGATTTGCCGGCGGTCTTGTGGTCGACATTGATACACCGGAACTGGAGCTGCGACGGCAAATCTTGCACGCACGCCTCAGTGATGCGCGGCGCAAGGATGCTCGTATCTCCATTTGCGATGATGTCATTGAGTTCGTCGCCAATCGCATCACCGCCGGCGGCCGCGAATTGGAAGGTGCCCTCAACCGGGTGATCGCCTCGCAACAGGTGACCGGCGCACGCATGACGGTCGATCTTGCCGCTATGGCTTTGCGCGATTTGGCCAATACTTGCGACACGGTGCGGGTGCGGATTGACGACATCCTGCGTATTGTCGGGCGGCATTACAGCGTGCCACGGGCCGATCTGTTGTCGCCGCGCAGGGCGCGGTCCATTGTCCGGCCGCGGCAGGTCGGAATGTATCTGGCAAAGAAGCTGACCCCAAGATCACTACCCGAGATTGGCAGGCGTTTCGGTGGCCGGGACCATTCGACCGTGCTGCATGCGGTGCGCAAGATCGAGGAGTTGATCAAGACCGACAACAAACTTGCCCGCGAAGTGAATTTGCTCATTCGCTTGATCGAGCAAAACTAGGACCGGCTAAAGGTCTGGTGCATGTTGAATAAATGTTGCAGAACTCTCGCAATAGGAACATGCCCTGATTCAACTAGTTAACTGACGATTTTCGGGTCATATTTATTCAATATGACCCGTTCGTGCGTTGGCGGCCGGTTTCGGTCTTGCATCCGTCGCACTTTAACGCCAAATTCGTCCTCCCTTCTGGCGAACCGCCGGAAATCGGCGCTGGCCTTTTCGGCCGGTCCGTCAGGTACGGTATTCGAGAGGCTTCATCGCATGCGTGTCACAATCGAGCGTGCAGCACTACTCAAAGCACTGAACCACGTGCAGAGCGTGGTTGAGCGCCGCAACACGATTCCCATTCTGTCGAATGTTCTGTTACAGGCCAGCGCAGGCGCCATCAAACTGACGGCGACGGATCTGGATTTGGAAATCATCGAATCGGTCCCGGCAGACGTAGCCCAGGATGGCGCAACGACTGTACCGGCGCACATGATGTACGATATCGTACGCAAATTGCCGGACGGCTCGCAGCTTGAAATCGAGCAAGGGCCTGATGAAGGTCGGCTCGCCATTTTCACCGGCCGGTCGCGGTTCTCCTTGCAGGCCTTGCCGCCGGAAGATTTTCCGGATCTCGCGTCGGGCGATCTCAGCCATCAGTTTGTCATGCCGGCGGCACAACTGAAATTGCTGATTGACCGCACCCGATTTGCCATCTCGACCGAAGAGACACGCTACTATTTGAACGGGATCTACCTGCATGATGTGACAAGCGATGACGAAAAGATTTTGCGTGCAGTGGCGACCGATGGACACCGGCTGGCGCAGGCACAATTGCCATGTCCGGATGGAGCTGCCGGTATGCCCGGCATCATTGTACCGCGCAAGACGGTGTTGGAACTCATCAAGCTGCTAGAAGATGTTGAAGAGGACGTAGAGGTTGGCCTGTCGGCAAGCAAGATCCGATTCACATTGTCGCAGCTGGTGCTGACGTCCAAACTGATCGACGGCACATTTCCTGACTATGAACGTGTGATTCCTCAGGGCAATGACAAGAACATGCAAGTTGACACCAGGCTGTTCGCTCAGGCCGTTGATCGGGTGTCGACGATCTCGAGCGAAAAGGGCCGAGCCGTCAAGCTCAACATTTCAGGCGAGCGCATGGTGCTGTCGGTGAATAATCCCGATTCCGGTTCCGCCGAAGAGGAGATTTCCGTATCCTTCGACGGCGAGCCGATCGATATCGGTTTCAACTCGCGCTATCTGCTCGATATTGCCGGCCAGTTTAAAAATGACGAGGCCACGTTTCTGCTGGCAGATCCGGGATCGCCGACAATCATCCGCGACGCGGAGGACAGCAGTACCCTTTATGTGCTGATGCCAATGCGGGTTTAAAAAATTGGCGCCGACAGCGCTAAGCATAGACCGACTGACCTTATCCGATTTCAGGAACTACAAGAGCTTGCGGTTGGAGACCGATCGGCGGCCTGTCATCTTGACCGGTGCCAATGGCGTCGGAAAGACCAACCTGCTGGAAGCCGTATCGATGTTCGTGCCCGGGCGCGGCCTGCGGGGCGCAGCTTTTGAAGAGATGGTGAGAAAGCAAGCGCCGGCGGGCTGGGCCGTGGCGGCCGACATGTTGGGCCCGCATGACGAAGTGTCCCTCGGCACAGCATGGCAACCGGCAAGCGCATTGCAACAGGGACCGGGCGCTGTCGGTCGGAAGGTGCGGATCAACGGTGAGGTGCAAAAGAGCAGCGGAACCCTGGGCGCTTACGCTAGAATCGTCTGGTTGACGCCGGCAATGGACCGGCTGTTTGCCGGCCCCGCTTCCGACCGCCGGCGGTTTCTCGACCGACTGACATTGGCTTTCGATCCGCAACACAACAGCCGCTGTTTAGCCTTCGAGAGGGTGATGAGAGAGCGTAACCGGCTCTTGAGCGACACACGGCCCGACACTATATGGTTAGCAGGTATCGAAGACCAGCTGGCAGAGGCGGCCGTGGCCATCGCGGCGGCCCGGCTTGCGGCGGTGGACGCGCTGCAGGGGTTCCTTGCGAAGAGGGCAGAGGCTGGGCGTACGTTGCCGTTTCCGCGTGCCGAGATCGCCATTTCCGGTGAACTTGAAAACAGACTGGGCGAAATCCCAGCCGTGCAGGTAGAGGACGAATATCGTAGACTATTGCATGATTCGCGCGGGCGCGATCGGCAGGCGGGACGAACTCTTTCAGGACCGCACCGCAGTGATTTGCTGGTCACACATTCGGCCACACGTGTTGAAGCGCGACTATGTTCAACCGGGGAGCAAAAGACACTGTTGATTTCGATCACATTGGCCCATGCGCGCGCCGTCAGGGCGGCATTCAGCGGCTGGGCGCCGTTGTTGCTTCTGGACGAAATCGTTGCCCACCTGGATGCTGAGCGGCGAGACGGACTTTTTACCGAACTGGCTGTGCTCGGTTCGCAGGCCTGGATGACTGGGACCGACGCAGCGCTGTTTGATACGGCGGGGCGCGAATTCGCCAGAGTAACCGTGACGAATGGCTCGATTTCGCGTACGACCCTTCAATGAAACCAGTTGCAAAGTGACGACTTCGACATGAGCGATAACACTGAAAAGCCGGATATGCCTGACTATGACGCGGATTCGATCAAGGTCCTGAAAGGTCTTGATGCCGTGCGCAAACGGCCGGGCATGTATATCGGCGATACCGATGATGGCTCAGGCCTTCATCACATGATCTATGAAGTGGTCGACAACGCCATCGATGAGGCGCTCGCAGGGCACTGTGATCGGGTCTGTGTGACGCTCAATGCAGATGGCTCTTGCACCGTCACCGACAATGGCCGTGGTATTCCAACGGACATTCATCCCTCCGAAGGCATCTCGGCTGCCGAGGTGATTATGACGCAACTGCACGCCGGGGGTAAGTTTGACCAGAATTCATACAAGGTCTCAGGTGGCTTGCATGGCGTCGGCGTTTCGGTCGTCAACGCACTATCAAGTTGGTTGCGATTGCGGATCTGGCGCAACGGTAAAGCCTACGAACTGAATTTCAGCAATGGTGAAGCCGATGCGCCGCTAAAAGAAACTGGTGGATCTGGTGAAAAAAAAGGCACTGAGGTGACGTTCCTGCCGAGCCCCGAAACCTTCACAATGACCGAATTCGATTACGCGACACTTGAGCACCGGCTGCGTGAGCTGGCGTTTCTCAATTCTGGCGTGATGGTTGTGTTGACAGACAATCGCGGCGTCGAAGCTGTTGAGCAGGAACTGCATTACGAAGGCGGCATTTCCGCATTCGTCGAATACCTCGACCGCACCAAGACCGCGCTGATCCCTGCGCCGGTTAACATGGAGGGCGAACGCGATGGTGTGAGTGTCGAATGCGCCTTGTGGTGGAACAGCAGCTATCATGAGACGGTGCTGTGTTTCACCAACAACATCCCGCAGCGCGACGGCGGTACCCATCTGGCCGGATTTCGCGGAGCCCTGACACGCGTCGTCAACGGATATGCAAACGCATCAGGCATCGCCAAGAAAGAAAAGGTTTCTTTGAGCGGTGATGATGCGCGTGAAGGTCTCACTTGTGTCTTGTCGATCAAAGTGCCGGATCCAAAATTTTCCTCCCAGACCAAGGATAAGCTTGTGTCTTCTGAGGTCCGGCCGATCGTTGAAAGCATTATTGGCGAGCAGATCGGTGCCTGGTTCGAAGAACACCCTAACGAGGCAAAACAGATTGTCTCGAAAGTCGTCGAAGCCGCTGCGGCCCGGGAGGCCGCCCGAAAGGCACGCGAACTAACGCGGCGCAAGGGCGCGCTTGATGTGGCCTCATTGCCGGGCAAACTCGCCGATTGCCAGGAACGCGATCCGGCCAAATCAGAAATCTTCCTCGTGGAGGGCGATTCGGCTGGCGGCTCTGCCAAACAGGCGCGCAACAGGGAGAATCAGGCGGTTTTGCCGTTGCGTGGCAAGATTCTCAATGTCGAGCGCGCGCGGTTCGACAAGATGCTGTCGTCAGCGGAAATCGGCACCTTGATCACAGCGCTCGGGACCGGCATCGGCCGTGATGATTTCGATCTGTCGAAGCTACGTTATCACCGTATCATCATTATGACCGACGCCGATGTCGACGGTGCGCATATCCGCACTTTACTGTTGACCTTCTTTTACCGGCAGATGCCAGAGATCATCGAAAACGGGCATCTCTATATTGCACAGCCACCACTCTACAAGGTCAAGCGCGGCTCGTCCGAACAGTATCTCAAGGACGATCCGGCTCTAGAGAACTACCTGATCGAAGCCGGTCTCGAAGATGCCATACTGGTCTTGGCATCTGGTGAAGAGCGGGCCGATGCCGACCTACGGGCAGTTGCCGATGAGGCGCTGAGCGTGCGGGCCGCGTTGGACGCACTGCATTCACGTTATCCGCGATTTGTGATCGAGCAGGTTGCCATTGCCGGGGCGCTCAACCCCGAAATCCTGTCCGATGTCGAAAATGCCCAGCAGGCAGCATCCTATGTTGCGCGTCGGCTTGACACGATCTCGGAAGAGACCGAACGTGACTGGACGGGCGAGCCGACAGACGATGGCGGTTTGGTCTTTTCGCGCGAAGTGCGTGGTGTGCGCGAAAGCTGGACGATCGATGGACGGCTGATTTCGTCATCGGATGCGTTACGTCTTGACCGAAAGGCCGAACACCTGCAGGAGGTTTACGGCCGCGCTGCAACATTGCGCCGCAGGGATACCGAAATCGTCATCCATTCACCGATGGAATTGCTGGAGGCGATTTTTGCCCAGGGCCAAAAAGGCATCGCGATGCAGCGCTACAAAGGGCTTGGCGAGATGAATCCGGAGCAGCTGTGGGAAACGACGCTTGACGTCAATGCCCGGTCGCTTCTGCAGGTACAGGTGCGCGAGCTGGATGAAGCCGACGACTTGTTTACAAAGTTGATGGGCGATGTGGTCGAACCTCGCCGCGACTTCATCCGCGAAAACGCGCTGTCGGTCGCCAATCTGGACGTGTGAGTGTGGCGTCGCCGGTATGGCGGCGGGCCATTATCTGGTCATGATTGGGCGGGACTGTGCCGTCCCGACTATTTGAACATTGAGGCCAATCACATTAGATCGGCGTTAACGTGATCCTGTTTAGGCTGCGGAACGCGTGATGCTGTATCGTATCGCCAGTAAGGACCGGGTGAAGCATGGCATTGTTCGGCCGCAAAAAACGCCGATCGAAATCGTCGCGCCGCCAGCGCGCCGAACCCAGCCTGTTTGCCAGTAATCGGGGCAATGTCAAGGCTACCCGCAAGAGCCGTCGCAGGCGTCGCGGCCGCAGCAAGCCGGTTGTCTTTTCCATTCTGTCTTGGGCTATGACGCTGTGCCTGTGGGTGGCAATCCTTATGGCTGCCACCACGGCCTATGTCTTCCTCGGGCTCGATAATCAGGGTGTGTTCAAGATTCCCGACCGGGAACCCGGCATGATGTTGCTGTCAGCAGATGGACATGTGGTCGCCGAAAGCGGCTCGTTCTTCGGCGATGAGGCAAAGGTTGCCGAGCTGCCCAGCTATTTGCCCCAGGCGGTCATAGCCATTGAGGACCGGCGATTCTACAAACATTTCGGCATCGACTTCCTGGGTCTGGCGCGCGCCTCGCTGGCCAACTACCGGGCGGGTAGGATTGTCCAGGGCGGTTCAACCATCACCCAACAGCTTGCCAAGAACCTTTTCCTGAAACCCGAACGCACCTATCACCGCAAATTTCAAGAGGCAGTGCTGGCCCTTTGGCTGGAGAGCAAGTATTCCAAAGACGAGATCCTGCAGCTCTATCTGAACCGGGTCTATTTCGGTTCCGGGGCGGTTGGCGTCGAAAAGGCCGCGCAGAAATTCTTCGGCAAGTCAGCGCGCGAGGTCACCCTTGCCGAGGCGTCGATCCTGGCTGGCGTGCTCAAGGCGCCGACCACCTATAATCCGATTAATCATCCCAAACGCGCCGAGCGCCGTGCACGCCAAGTGATCGCGAACATGATCGAGATCGGCTATATCACGGATCTGGATGTGGCGCAGACCAACAGTGCGGTGAAAACCGTCAAGCCGGCTGACTACATTCCGGCAACCCAGTATATTGTCGACTGGGTTAGCGAGCAGCTGCCCGACCTGATCGGCCGTTTTGACCGCAGCATCGTGGTGGAAACGACGCTTGACCGCAATCTCCAGTCACTTGCTGAAAAAACCATTTCGCAAACCCTGAACAGACAGGGTGCACGACTCCATGCCACACAGGGCGCCATGGTGC
>JAEKFU010000087.1 GCA_016522385.1 Pseudomonadota bacterium | reverse complement strand
GCGCGATGTGGGTCATCGGGCAAGTTCCGTAACGACGTCCGATGGCCGGATTTGGGCCACCGAAGGCCGTGTTTGTGCGCCCGCTGGACGTCGTTATGCTCCGCTTGTGGTCAATCAGACCACGGCGTGAAGCATGCCTAGCCAGCAGACGCAGAAACGCGGTCAAATGATTCCACATGAGAAAGAAACGCTCTAGCGGCGCGAGCACGCCGTCATAGAACGCGATGGAGCGCTGCAAATCGCTGGTTCCAACCATGACATAGGCGAGCATGGTGATGTCTCCCTGACTTACTCTGCCGCATTTGCGGGGCGCGGGATTGTCCTGTCTATCCCCCTGGCAATCTCTTTGTTGTGATCAAAGAATGGTAGGTCCACGATCTCACACGGGTGTTCCTTCCCGTCCGGGAACCTGAGGCGTAGGGTGCGTCTGCTCCAATCGCCCGCTTGCTTGAACCTGACATATCCCACACCACAGCCAAGTGTTGGAGAATGGGTGCCGGCTGTTATACGTCCGACGGGATTGTCGCCGTCGAGTACAATGGAGCTCATGGTCGGCGTCGCGTCCGGGCATTTCAAGCCAAGGAGCAGCGGCCGACGGTCCGCATCGACGAGCGCTGCCCGCCCGACGAAGTCTTCCTTTTGCATGTCGACAAATGCGCCAAGACCCGCCTCGAACGGCGTCATGGTGATGTCCATATCAGTCATGTTGCCAAGGATACCTGCCTCGATGCGGCGGGTCGTCAGCGAACTCGTGCTGGAAAACTCCATGCCGAACGGATCGCCCGATGCCATCAGGTGATCCCACAACGCCCCGTGGTCCGTCGCCTCGCCCTGGCAGTAGATCTCGAATCCGAGCTCGCCGGTGAAGCCGGTTCTGGAGACATACAATTCCTGCCCGCCGAGATCGAAAAAGCCCGACTGGAAGTATCGCATGTTTTCGTCGATAGCCCCGGCGGAGGCTTGCCGCATGACGTCAAGGGAGGCAGGCCCTTGGATCTGGATGGCGCGTGAGTTCGGGTCCGAAATGGTGATGTCGTAACCGCCGCTGTGGGCGACGAGCCAGGTTTCCAGTGCCCCGTCAGCTTGCACATACCAGTAGCGGTTCGTCGCCAGCTTGAACATGATGCCATCCATGAACACGCCGCCCTTGGGCGTGCAGGCAATGGTGTAGAGTCCGCGGCCTTCCTTCAGCGTGGAGATGGTTCTCGCGAAAACTTTCTCAAGGAACGGCAGGGCGTCAGGTCCGGAAATCTCCACCGGTTTTTCCGGCACATCGTAGATCGCGGCCTTGCACCGCAAGACCCAGTATTTTTGGATCGGATCCTCGCCATTGAATACCGGGAAAAAACGGCCAGCATAAACGCCACGCACCATTTCCGCGGTCTCATAGCGCTCGACGTAAGGCGATTCCTCAAAACGTCTTGCGCTAACTCGGGTTGTATTGGTCAGGTCTGAGAGTTCTTGCCAGTTCATGGGCTACATTTCTGGTTGGATCACAAAATACTCAAATCATTGCCCAGGCGATTGCGCCGCGGCAACCCATCACGACCTACACTGCCGCAGTGGAATTCTGGAATCATTTGTTCTTTACATGTTGATTAGACAATCTTTGCGACTAAGACGCCTACATTCGATCTGAGGAGAATCTGTTCGCACTGGGCCGCAGAAAAAAATTTCGACATCAAAGATCGGAAGTTACATAAGTAATTGACAATAATATAATTTCTTCGTGTCTGGAAATTCCGACACCTGTGGGCAGAGTCCGATTGCAGTCTGCCAGAACCAACCCAAACTGCAGGCGTTGCTCGATCAATCGTATAGATTAGCTCTTACCTCAAACTAGTTTCAGTTTGATGCATACCTTCATTTGAGTCTAGTGTTCGCGCGCCGCCCGGTACCAGTGCAAAGCTATGAATTGGTGGGCGTGCTGCTGCGGGGAGGGACTTGCTGTGAGCCAGACAGAGCCCACCACCCTGCAAACACACACGCGCAGGGAGGAAACATGATCACGAAAGACGGTCCAATGTTCCATTGGCAGGTAATCGTATGCGTCTTGGATCTTTTTTTGTCGGGCGCTCTCACAGCCAACCTCAATGCGGGTCATACCAAGAAGCGAACTGCTGAAGGCATAGTCTGACTTGGAACGTAGGCAAGGTTGTGTTGAATGGCCGGGAATGCAGATATTAAGATTCGGATCGCGGGTCTGTGTAAGCAGTTTGGCGTCAAGCAGGTTTTGCGCGACATAAACCTTGAAGTTCCAGCAGGTCGGAAGTCTGTGCTGATCGGCCCGGCAGCTTCGGGCAAAACAGTGCTGATGAAGTGCGTGGCCGGCATATACCAGACTGATTCCGGCAGTATCGAGATCGACGATGAGACCGTGACCAACGCCGGGGATAGCAGCCATATTCGGCTAATGCAGTCGGTGGGGGTTTTGTTTCAGTATGGCGGCCTTTTCGACAGTCTCAGCGTTTGGGAAAACGTCAGTTTCAAACTCATCTACAACTTTGGTATTGACCGCACGGAAGCAAGGCGCGTTGCTATTGAGAAGTTGGCCATGGTTAACCTCCCAGCCGGTACTGCTGATCTTCTACCAGCGCAACTTTCCGGTGGGATGCAAAAGCGCGTCGGCATCGCACGGGCTTTGGCCGGCGACCCGTCCCTGCTATTGCTGGACGAGCCAACTGCCGGACTTGACCCGATTACCACAGCGGCAATCAACAAGCTGATCAATCATTGCAGCGACAAGATTGGTGCGACGGTGTTGTCGATCACTAGCGACATGGCGGCCGCCCGCCGCGAGTACGATCATCTCTTTATGTTGCATGAGGGCGCTGTGGTCTGGGGCGGCGCAACGAGCGAAATCGAGGCGTCAAACAATCCACATGTGTTGCAGCTGGTCCACGGTAGTCGGGAAGGACCCATCAAGATGCGCCTGTTGGGTCGCGACTAGACGTTTCATGGGAACGCGCAAGCCGGGCAGGTGAGGGGGCTTTGAACTCCGGCGTGAAAACCCACAACGGCCGCCCTTCTGCCTTCGTCTGGTCGATTGTCCGCTTGCCAAGCCGCAAAGACAAGGCGTCAATCGATGCCGCACAGTATGAAGCCGGTGAACGGTATTATGCCGATTGCTACAATGCCGGCCGTCGATGTGATTTGCCTGCACGGCCAGGAGATAGCCAAAGTCGAAAGCCATCCAAGCCTGCACCGAAACAAGCGCGACACAACAGTGCAGGTCAAAACCAAATTGCGTTACAAGCGACCGTGTTCGCCATGTGCTTGAAAATTCCGCTTTCGGGTGACCTCCAAACTCTCTTTTCAATAGCCTCAAAGGATCGCTGATGACCCAAGGCGTAAAACGCGTGGTTCAAGCCATGCCAATACGGTACTTGCGTCACACAATTTGCTTGGTTTAGGCTCCATTGGGGGGCGCTCTGGGACGGTGTGCAACTCTTGACTAGCCTTACCAGATTGCTGTCATTCCGCTCGCTCCAGGCCAAATTCCTCGCGATTACGATACCGCTCGTTCTAATTTCGACCGGTGCTTTGTTTGTCGTCAATCAGATCAATGTCCAACAGACCGCCAACGATGACCTGCAGGCCAAACTCAGGGAGGTCGCAAACATCCAAAGCACCGCGCTCGGTGGACCTCTGTGGAATGTGGATGAGGAACAGGTCTCGCACATGCTCGCTGCGATGGCCATTGACCCTGAAATTATTGGCGCCATCGTTTTTGATGAATCCAGCAAGATTGTCTCGCAAACCGGCAAGATGGCTGCCAGTGGCGAAAAAGTATCGCAAATCACGGTGCCGATTGAGTTCAACTCAAAATCCATCGGAAAGCTGAAAGTCGCCATAACGGACAGACTGGTCTGGGAGGCAGCTCAAGACAGACTGAAAGTGGCCGGGGCGATAGCGCTGTTGCTCGTCATTTCGGTTGTGTTCAGCGTCTTGCTGGCCCACCACCGGACGGTTGGGATACCTTTGCGCCTGCTATCGGAGTCCATTCGCATCTCTGGCGAGCGGGGTGTTCGTCAGCCTGTCAGTTGGCAGAGCAACGATGAGATGGGCGCAGTTGTCTCTGCTTTCAACGATTTGCAGGACCGTCACGAGGCCGATGAACGGGCGCTGATCGCTGCACGGGATCATCTTGAGGATCGGGTTGAAGAGCGGACCCGTCAGCTGTCCGCCGCACGGCGGCGCCTGACCGACGCCATCGAGAATACATCGGAGGGATTTGCCTTCTACGATGCGAGGGACAAGCTGGTTATTTGCAACTCAAGGTACAGAGAATTGCTGTATCCAGATCAGGGCGTGACAATCGAGCCCGGAATGGAATTTGAGGAGATCGTCCGGCAATCGGCTGCGACAGGTCATATCGTAGAGGCTAGGGATAATATCGACGAATGGGTGGCAAAGCGCATTGAAGTTCACCGCAATCCAGGCGAACCGCAGCTGCAGCGACGCAGTGGTGGTCAGTGGATTTTGATCAGTGAACGCAAGACAAGTGACAATGGTACCGTTGCTATATATTCCGACATTTCCGCTCTGAAGCAGCGTGAGCAGGAATTGGCACAAAAATCAAATGCTCTCGAACAGCTCTCCACGCAACTTGCCAAATATCTCTCCCCGCAGGTCTACGATTCCATTTTTTCCGGCAAGCAGGAGGTCAAGCTTGTCAGCAAGCGCAAGCGGCTCACTGTTTTCTTTTCCGATCTGGTCGGATTCACTGAAACAACCGAGCGACTTGAGTCGGAAGATCTGACGCGTTTACTTAACCAATACCTCACAGACATGTCTCAAATTGCGCTGGAACACGGCGCAACGATCGACAAATATATCGGAGATGCCATTGTCATCTTCTTTGGCGACCCGGAAACGCGCGGGGTCAAAGAGGATGCGGTTGCTTGCGTGAAAATGGCGATCGCAATGCGCAAAAGAATGAGGGAGCTTGAGCTCCTCTGGAAGGACGCCGGACTAGAAGTACCTCTGCGATGCCGCATTGGCGTCAACACGGGCGTCTGTACCGTTGGAAATTTCGGCAGTGAAGACCGGATGGATTACACAATCATTGGAGCCGGGGTAAATCTGGCCGCGCGCCTTGAGGCGGCCTGCGAGCCGAACGAGATACTGATATCCTATGAGACTTACGCACACATAAAAGAGATAATCCATTGCAAAGAGCATGCTGAAATCAAGGTGAAAGGCGTTGCTCATCCGATAACGACGTATCAAGTAGTCGACTTACTGGAGAATATACCCGACAGTGAACTATCTATTCGATCTTCACTACCGCATTTTCGGCTCGATGCGGATATAGCGTTGATGTCACCGACAGATCAGAACAAAGCGCTGGCTGTGCTGAATGATCTCGTGGACAAAATTGAAAAAAATGGATGCAAAGCAAAAGACCGTCAACCGAAATAGAGCTCTCAACCAGCACCGCTCGATCAGCTGTTCTTGTTCTTTGACTATACGCCGATAGGCCTGGGCGGGTCTGGCCACGCCCCATGCACCCGTTTCAAATTGGCGAGCCGTCAATTGGGATTTTCGTACTTTCCGGCCAATGCATCCGCGATGATCTGATCGTATTTCCCGCTCGTCTTGAGCTGCTTCAGGCCTTCGTTGAACAAATCGCGCATCGCCTCGCTGCCAGCGACTTTCTTACTCAGAATGAGGTGCTGCGGCTGCTCATGGATGAGCCTGGGGTGGTGGGTGAACAATGCTGCTGTGTCGGGGGAGAATGCCTCGCGAATCTGCGCGTAAGTCACCATGATTTCGCCGGGAAACAGTTTGATCCGGCCTTTCAGCAGTTTCTTGAGTCCGAGTTTGTCGTTTTTCGCCCGGTCCGTTTTGATAATGCCAGCCTTCTCCGCGGCGTCAAACTCGTCGCCATATGCATATTCCAGTGTCCCGCCGATCGGTACATCTCTCAAATCCTCAAAGCTATTCCAATCGAAATTGGAACCCTTCAGATGGAAGAACGCAACCTTCGAAGGCACGACAGCATCCGAGTAGTGAAAATGCTCTCGACGCTCGTCGGAATCGAGCCACACCGCGGAGCCGTCCCACGTGCCGTCCTTCGCCAGTTTGAAAGCCCGCGCCCATGGAAAGAAGCCGTACTCGACTTTGACCCCGACGAGCGCAAACGCCTCTGAGACGATGTGCGAGGCAAACCCCTGATGAGGCGCATCCTTGGACAAATATGGCTGCCACTCGCCGTTGGTCAGACGGATAGTCTTCGAGGTCTGTGCACTCACCACACTAGTAACCAGGACCGCACACAAAGTTGCAATCAGGCAGGTCACTATGCGGTGCATGAATCAGTCCCTCCCTAATGCTCGCCTCGTTGGATCGAGGCATCCTTCCTGAAGTGCGCAATCGATCGCACTACCAGCTTTAAGTCGTACTGCGTACAATAATAGCCTTTTGGGGCAGCATTGCGTAACGTAAACCAATTGGGACTTCTGTCCTAGGGTCTGTTGAGTATCAGGGTTGTGGTGCTGGCGTGGCCCAATTTGTCTGCTGGCTAGGCATGCTTGGCGCCGTGGTCTGGTTGACCACAAGCGGAGCATAACGATGTCCAGCGATCCCAAAGGGTTGCGCTGTGAACCGCTGTAAATCCAACTCGATGGTACTTCTTCTTCATCCCGATCGCTCCACATCCTTTGTTCAAAGTATGTGTTGCGACGATCAGTTGAACTCGCGCTGGAAAAGCAAACGTTCGAAGTGCCGCGATATCGGCAGCAAATGAGTGACGACCTGCTTTGAGGCATGGCTAACCGGCCAAGAATGGCAGTGAATTTCAGAATCGGGTTCCAAACTTCGCAACGCTGCTTTGCTGTAGGCCGGTGATCGAATATTATTCGCGTGGACGCCCGATATGGCCGGATTGCTCGCAAACTGCGCGGTCGCCAATGGCCCTTTGGGCACTGTTTGGTTCACAGTTTCAATTGTTGGTTAGGTGACATCATGACCGATACCCGCTTCACCGCATTGCATGACTGGCACATGGAGCACGACGGCAAGATGGTGGATTTTGCCGGCTGGGACATGCCGGTCCAGTACAAGGCAGGTGCTATTCAGGAGCATCTGGCTACGCGTCGTCGTGCGGGCCTGTTCGACGTATCGCATATGGGGCGTTTTGAGATCGAAGGTCCCGACAGTGAGACCTTCCTCCTGCGTGCGCTATCAAACAATGCCCGCGCGCTCAAGGTTGGCGAAGCACAGTACACTTTCATTCCCAACGAGACGGGCGGCGCGCTCGACGATGCCTATCTCTATAGGCTGGAATCCAAGAAATTCCTGTTGGTCGTCAATGCATCGAACCGCGACAAAGATTGGGCATGGCTCGACGAGCTCAACAGCGGCTTTGATTGTTCGCTGAGTGATGTCAGCGACAAACTTGCCATGGTTTCGCTGCAGGGGCCTGAAGCCTCCCACGTGCTCGAAACCGTTATCGCAAAATCGCAGCTGCCGGAGAATAAGCGCAATCGCCTGAGCGCTGCGCGAGCCGGCGACGCCGAAGTGATTCTGTCGCGTACCGGCTATACCGGTGAGGCCATCGGATTCGAAGTGTTTGTGCCTGTCGGCCATGCCGAGGGATTCTGGCAGTCGCTGGTCGATTCCGGCGCCGCGCCTGCAGGCCTTGGGGCTCGAGACTCGCTACGGCTGGAAGCCGGTCTGCCGCTCTATGGTCACGAACTCGGCGAGGACCAGGAGGGCAATGACATTCCGATTTTCGCCAATGCTGTGGCGGTGGCGGGCGTCAGGATGTTCGATCATTTGGAGCCACAATGCGTTGGCGAGGCGGCACTCAAGGCACAGCGCGCGGAGTTCAGCGCGATTAGACGTCACGAACTGACTTCTCCCGTGGAAGACCGCGTGCTTCGCTGGATGGTCCAACCGATTGCTGCATTTAATTCGCGGCGGCCATTGCGCGCAGGCTACACGGTTCTGCATGACGGTCTTCCGGCAGGAATTGTGACATCTGGGACCAGTGTGCCGTCAACCGCGTTTGCCGGTAGCGGCCTTGCCGCAACGCCGGCCGAAGACTACTCGGTGCGCCCAATCGGCCTGGCGCTCCTGCGCTCAGACATTCGCTATCGAAGTGACCGGCCAGTGATACTGGAGATAACCGACGACCGTGGCAACAGCATCGAAGCGGAGCTGGTCGAACGCAATCTGTGGCCGGCGGCACCTTTTACGCGGCCCTATGGCGGGTTTGAACTTCCCAGAGGCATCACACCGTTAACAGAGCGGGACTACGCCTTGCATGCGGCGCGCCTCAGGGAGGGCAGCCGTGCCAATCATGCATGGCGACGCAGCAAATGCGTCAACCTCATTCCCTCGGAACAAACGACGTCGGCAATGGTCGACGAACTCAGCACGTTTGATCCGGCGAGCCGTTACAACGAGCACAACCGGTTGAGGGCTTTGGGTCCGGAGGCAGAAGACGTGCGGTACTACAAGGGTACAGACTTCATAATGGAAAGGGAGAAGGAACTGCAGTCGGCCCTGTGCACCTATTTTGATTGTTCGCGTGCCGAGACCCGCGTGATAAGCGGCCAGATGGCAAATGACACGGTCTATGACGCAGTAAAGCAGTTTCGCAATCGCCATCACCGTGTTCTGGTGCCGCGAAATCTTGGGCCGGTACTTGTTCATGATCTCAACAATGGTGGACATTTGAGCGCGCAGCCGCTTGGCGCGCTGAAGAACTACATTACCATGAATCCGATCACCGGCCGTCCGGCGGCGGAGCATTTCCCGGTCGATCCGGAGAATCCGCATCGCATAGATGTTGAGCGCACAAAGGAGCTGATTGCACAGCTGCAGCCTGACTTACTGGTGTTCGGGCGAAGCGTCATCATCCACAAGGAGCCCGTCGCCGAGATCGCTGAATTCATTCATGGCGAATTCGGAAAAGATAACCCCGAGCGTCCGGTAGTGCTCTATGATGGCGCCCACGTTCTCGGGTTGCTCGGCGATGCCTTTCAGAAACCACTGGCCGAAGGCGCAGATCTTGTTACGGGCTCGACCCATAAGACGTTCTTCGGCCCGCAACGTGGCATCATCCTGAGCAACATTGAGCACGGCTCACCCTTTGAGGATCTATGGGGATTTATCGAACAGCGTGCCTTCCCGGGCCACGTGAGCAACCACCACCTCGGCACCATGCTTGGATTGCTGGGGGCCACGTATGAAATGCTCGCATTCCAGGATGACTATCCCGCCCAGGTAGTCAGCAACGCCAAAGCCTTCGCGTGCGCCTTAAAGGCACAGGACCTGGAACTCGAGGGCGATCCGGCTTGTGATCTTACTGAGACGCATCAGGTTCTCTTGCGTACGGCGCGCGGCAAGGGCGAGTTCATTTCTGACTTGCTGGAGTCCAACAATGTCATCACGAACCCCCAGGCCTTCCATGATGATCACAGCTTTGCCGTCGCCAGCGGTGTGCGCATGGGCACACAGGAGATGACCCGCCACGGTATGAAGGAAACAGATTTTGAGGAGTTCGCCGGTCTGTTCGCCGAGATCGTTCACGCTGGCGATGACAAACCTCGCGGGCATTTCCAGCACACTGTCGAGGCATTTCGCAATCGGTTTGTGGACATGCACTATTGCCTGTGACGACTTGTGGTCTAGGTCTAGGAGCCGGAACTTGCGGTTAAAATTTCGGATTCAGAAACCTGGCAGACGTTAACTGACGGTGCCGGAAACGTGGGCTTGAAGCGAGGAGAATTTGACGCTGTCGGTCGTTGCTACTTAGCAAACCCTCCTCGAATCCGAATTCACCGGCAGGAGTTTCTTGAGAGCATCAAGTTTTGCAGACTGGTAATCAGAGCGCCACGCCAGCAATGTCTTAATTCGAGATACATGGTCTGGCAGGGAGTAGCGCTGGAACTGCCCCTTTGTGGACACGATGTCCAGAACTGATTGTGGGACCACGGCATAACCCGTGCCGGCGGAGACGCAAGCGAGAATGGCAATATAGGAACTCACCGCCATGATACTGCCCGGTACTATCCCGGCTTCCAGCAACCATTGTTCAAGATAGCGGCGATAGGCACAGCCCGCTTCGAACGCAACAACTGTCTTGCCACTGATTTCACTCGTATTGTCCAGGCGCGGAAAGGAGCGTGGAGCTAGCAGAACAAGCTGTTCTTCGAACACTGGCTGTGTGCTGACCCAATCGAAGGTCACTGGTTCGGCGGTAAAGGCGATTTCGATATCGTAGCTCACAAGGCGATCCATCAACCCTCCAGCCGTATCCGTCTCCAGTTCGATTTGAACGTCTGGATAAAGCTGATGGTAGCGCGAGAGAACTTCGGGTAGACGGGCGGCCGCCGTACTTTCCATCGTGCCAATGCGAAAGACGCCGCTCGGCTTGCCCTCGTTCAAGGCTTCCGAGGCCTCCATCGACAGTTGCAAGAGCCGTTCGGCATAGGACAGCAAGAGCTGGCCGTCCGGCGTTAACGTGAGGCCCCGATTCTGGCGCAGAAATAGGCTCTTCTTGAGATGCTGCTCCAATTGTTTGATGCGGGTGCTGATATTCGATTGTACGCGGTTCAGTTTCACCGCCGCCTTGGTAACGCTCCCCTCAACCGCGACCGTCCGAAATATCTCGAGGGATCGTAAGTCCAGGCCGTGCATTGGTAT
>JAEKFU010000050.1 GCA_016522385.1 Pseudomonadota bacterium | reverse complement strand
CCGTATCCAGATACGGCCTGCGGACCAATACTTGACCTTGCCGGAAAATCGCTCCGTCAGAATGGTTCCAAATCAACATGAAACGTCTAGTCGGCCCCTATGCCCCCCGGAGCGAGCAGGCCGATGCGACGCGGATCAATGGCGCTCTGGTCATTCTCGCGTCGCCATTCGTGCCCGGTCATGCGCCGCCATATAGTCGATTTCCGGTCCAATCGGCACAATACCGGTCGGGTTAATCGTCTTGTGGCTGCCGTAATAGTGCGACTTGATGTGGTCCATATGAACCGTTTCTGCAATCCCGGGGGACTGGTACAGGTCGCGCAAGTAACCTGAAAGGTTGGGATAATCAACGAGCCTCCTCAGGTTACACTTGAAGTGACCCACATAGACCGGATCGAACCGGACCAGCGTCGTGAACAGGCGCCAATCAGCTTCGGTGACCATTTCGCCGACAAGATACCGCTGCCTCGATAACCTGTCTTCCAGCCAATCCAATGTCTCGAACAGCGGCACGACTCCGTCCTCATAAGCTTCTTGTGTTGTTGCGAACCCGGACCGGTAGACCCCGTTATTGACGTTCTCGTAGACACGCTCGTTGACTTCATCGATCTCGGCGCGGTGCGGTACAGGGTAATAGTCGCCCGGCTTGGCGCCGATACTGTCGAACACTGAGTTGAACATGCGGATGATTTCAGAAGATTCGTTATTGACGATCGTTTTACGTTCTTTGTCCCACAGAACCGGCACAGTGACCCGTCCGCTATAGTCTGCCTGTGCCGTTGTATAGATCTGGTGCAGATACCGGGCGTTGCTCTCTGGGTCGGGAATTACACCGTCAGCGTCATCGAAGTTCCAACCTTCAGCGCCCATGAACCAGTTGACAACCGAAAGCGATATCATGCCTTGAAGACCCTTGAGAGTCCGGAAAATGATGGCCCTGTGCGCCCATGGGCAGGCATATGAGACATAAAGATGATAGCGTCCGGTGGTGGCCTCAAATCCGCCGGCACCTCTTGGTCCTGCTCGACCGTCCGGCGTGATCCAGTTACGGAATTGCGACTCCTTTCGCACAAACCCTCCCTTTGTCGATCCGTTATCGGGCGACTCCACGTGCCATTTGCCATCTACTAGAAGTCCCATGTCAGCCTCCTGTAATTGTGTCGCTGCCAAACTTGCCGATATCTACATTACCTCACAGGAGGCTCAGGCTTGCCGTCGAGATAAGCCAGGCTGCCGGGATGCAGCGGGATCCCGGCAGCTACCTGTTGGTGGGTCTTATCGAAGGCCCCGCCTGCATCGAGAGCCGCCGCGACAAGCCAGGCATGGCGCTCGTGAAAACGCGAATGAGCGACCAGAAGATACAAATCAAGCCTTGCCAGTTGCCTGATGGCGATTGGACCATAGGGCTCAAAACCGTCTGATCCCTTGAGCATTGCGGCGGCTTCAGGCTCACTAAGAACTGCCACATCCAGCTGATCTGTTCCGATTAGACTGGCCAGACGCTGTACCGTCGGCGCACGCGCCACCCTGCTCCTGGCACCGGGTAGATGCTTGGCCAGCACGCCCGTCAATTCCTTGGCCAACAAGTAGGTCTTCGGATCGGTGCGGTGCGCGCCGATCAGGAGATGTTTTTTCCGATAGACCACCCACTGACCATAGGGCGTGTGAGCCGCTGCCGTCGCGGTGCCTGCCGCCAGCAAGAGTGCGCCAAGCAGGTCGCGCCTGTTCACTTTTCGAAGACGTCGAGGTTCAGCACCGCGGTAACGACATAGTTGGGCACGTCAACAACCTGACCGACTCTCAGATCGACCGCAACGCTAGCCAGAATATAGGCCTGCTCTGCAGACAGACCGTGTTCGCGCTGGATATAGGCAATCATTTTGATCAGCGCGTCCCGCGCCGCCAACGTCAGGTCCTCCGACAGGTTCTCCAGGTCGGCGATTTTCTGGCTCTCGAGATACTTCAGCGGCGCCGGCACTTCACCGGCACTCTTTATCGGCAGCCCGATCGTCTGGTAGAAACTGGAAGGTTCGATGTCCTTGATTTGTGATCCACCCTCGACCTCAGGACCCTTGATAGCCGTACCCTGGCCTTTGCGGATCTCGGTCGTGAGCGTCACAACAGCGCCCGTCTCTATCGCCGTGCCTGAGACCTCACCATCGCCCTGCGCATAATGTACGTCACCGACGAAGAGCCCGCAGCCATCGATGAAACACGGTAGCAGCAGGGTAGTTCCGACCTGCATCTGCTGAACATCCATATTGCCACCATTCTCACGCGGCGGAATGGTGCGCAGGCATTTGTCCTTGTGCGAACCGTTTGGCCCGCACACTGCCGTCGGCAGTGCACCTACCGGCTGTGGCGGCAGGGCAATGCCGCCGACACTGGCCAGCGCAGTTTCACGCGCCAGCCAGGCGTCGGTTTCCGCCTCGCCGGGCAGCACGCCGACCGATCCCATGAACGCCTCGTAAGGCACCTTGACGCCAGGCATCTGATCCGACACCGCGTGGGTTCGCGACAGCTTCCAATTGACAAGATGTGGCTTGGTGTAAATGTCACGCAAGAAGCCGAACCCCGGTACGATGACCGTATAGCCGTATTCATCGGGCGCAATATCGACCACGGTCACCGCCAGCACGTCGCCCCTTTCAACGCCTTCAATGAATACCGGGCCGGTCATCGGATGCACAAGGTTCAGGTCGACGGCAGCCAAATCGTCAGCATTCGAACCCAAGTTCAGATCGGAATCCAAAGCGTCGCGCGTGTGAAACACAATCATGTCCCCCGGCTTTGCCCGTGCTGCCGGCGGGATTGCAGGATGATAGCGGTTGAAACAGTTCGGATCGTCAGCGCAATGCGCGCCCTTTTTAGAGATCTCGACCCTGGTTTGCCATTTGACATCCGTCGTGTCCGCATTGACCAGGGTGGCCATTCCCACAAATGCCGAGGTTGCAACTGCCAGCAGTAAACTGTGCTTCTTCATGACGGAACTCCCCATCCTTTCAGCCGTCCACTATGTACCGTTGCGTTATCGTGGCTGCAAACCGACTTGTCAGCAAGCCAAATCGAAGTTGATTCCATAATTCGCGATGGCGATTGTGCCGAACAAGCCGCCCTCGATCTTCCAGCATGAGACGCGCATTGTCCTGGATGTTCATTCGAATTCCGCCTTGAGGAATGAAGTGTGGTAACTCCAGTCTCCTCGTTCCGGCCCGAATGGATATCCCTACTGCACCGCTCAAAGCCAGCAAGAAACCAAAGGGTTACGCCGGCGCCGTAACCTGCATCCAACAGACCCTAGAACAGTTGGTGGATGATGTTAGATTTTTCATCGACCAACTGGCGTCCGGTGCGCCAAACTTCCCTACCGCGCCATTCTTGTTCAAGCTGCCGGCGCCAAGCCGGATTCATTTCGGAATTCGTGAAATACCGGCCAAAAAACCGACGGGCAAGGCCCTCCCTCTCCGATTTGGGAGTCTTGACTTCTTCGCCCGTAAAGTAGTCGAACACCCGCGGTTCGTGAAACATCCACTGCGACGATGCTGCGGCCAGGCGGGTTTCACCTTGCAGATATATCGGCACGCACATCGACAGGCAGGAATGGTGCGCACCGACCCATGTGTCCACTCGATGCGTCCGCTTCATGTGATTTATGAGCTCTATGACCCGCCGACCTTCCATCAAAGACCCTCCGGGTGAGTGCAGGTCGATGATGATGCGGCTGGCTTGGCTCTTCCATGCCTCGAAGGCCTCGAGGACGCGTCGCCGCATCGGCACGTCGATCTCGCTCTTCCAGGAGAAGACGACGGTATCGTCGTAGGCCGGGTCGCGCTCTACTACAAGGCGCCCCTTGTCTTCAAACAGCTGTTGCTGATGCTGCCAGGCCAGGTAACAGGCTATCGCGATCATCACCACCAGCGCGATCTGATTGAACTTTATCGCCATGGTTTCTCGATCGATCGTGACGGGCTCGACATGTCATCGTCAAGTCCAGCCGATTTAATTCTTGTCATTGAGCCGACCGCGGGCGACCGGGGACAAATGCCAAGTGAGCATTGCAGAAACTGTCGGGCGATCACCAAAGAGTTGCGGTCAGCCGGTTCGGGGAGAGCAGGAATTGTGATTAATTGGACGCGTTTTCATTGTAGTACGCTGATGATGAGGATTTGTACGCCGCGCTCCATCACGAAGACCGACTGCTGTATTGACCGTGAAAAAAATAGAAAACCGGGGCATCCGCGCCCCGGTTTCCTGACCTCAGTCCAATAGGGAGCGCTCAGACCGAGTAAATAATTTTCAACTCATCTAGCGGCAATTGATTTTTTCAAGAATTTGCCGCATCGTCCAAATGATTATACGCCCAGCGGCGGCGCTACGCAAATACCCAATTCATCGTCATCGAAGGACCTCACTTTGCAAAACCCTGGCCCCGGACAGTTTCTTCCAGCACGCCTCACACC
>JAEKFU010000003.1 GCA_016522385.1 Pseudomonadota bacterium | reverse complement strand
CCGTGGAACCACTCCGGGTAAACGACGACACGATCGTCTTCGTGGCGTTGTAGTCGGCAGCGCCGGAATCAACCGACAGGAAGTTCTCGCCGTTAAACGAGGCCGCAGTTGCAACGCCCGTCAGCTGATTCTGCAGCTCTGTGATTTCCGCCTGAATTTTGGTGCGGTCAACGCCAGGCTCACGTGCGGCAACCAGCTTGTTCTTGATTTCGTCAACAACGTCGATCGTGGTCTCGAGAGCCGTGTATGCCACGTCTACCGTGGCTGCGCCGAGGCCAAGTGCATCCTGAACCGTCGAAAGCGCCGCATTGTCCGAGCGCATGGTTGCAGCGATCGCGAAATAAGCAGCATTGTCTTTTGCCGTGCCAACCTTGAAGCCCGTCGAGATCCGGTTTTGGGTCACGAGCAGTTCCATGCTGGTTTTCTGCAGCGACTGCAGCGCCGTCATCGCTGCAAGGTTTGTGTTAATGCTAGTCATGGGTGTGTGTCCCTTCAAATAGTGCAAATCAACTCACTGGGACATTCCGGATTGGCCGGTATGGCAGCACGACTTCATGCCTATGGATCCCTGATACGCAGACGATCCAAGCCACCATAACATTGAGGATAAGGCACAATAATTGCCAAACGATTAAGGGGATTGCGATTAAAAGAACGATCTTACAAGACCGCCAACCAACAGACTCCAGCCGTCAATCAGAATAAAGAACAGAATTTTGAACGGCAGCGATATGACCGTCGGCGGCAGCATCATCATGCCCATCGACATTGTCATGGTGGCAACGATCAGATCGATGACCAGGAATGGCAATACAATAAGAAAACCAATTTCAAAACCGCGTCTGAGCTCTGAGATCATAAATGCCGGTATCAGCACACGCAGCTCGACCTTAACCTCCTCAGCACCGGTTTCTTGCCGCTGATCGTCTTTGGAGGAGGCTGACTGGTCACGCTTGGCCAATTCATCAAACAGCATTAAATCCTTTTCACGGACATGTTGCAGCATGAAGGAGCGGAACGGATCGGCAATGCGATTAAAGGCCTCAGCCTCTGAGATCGTGTTGTCAATCATTGGCTGTACACCGTCGTTCCAAGCCTTTTCGAATGTGGGCGCCATTACGTGGAACGTCATGAATAGCGCCAGACTGATCATCACCAGGTTGGCCGGAGTGCTCTGCAGACCCAGGCCGGTTCTGAGGAATGAAAGCGCCACCACAAACCGGGTGAAACTCGTCACCATAATCAAGAGACCGGGAGCGATGGACAGCACCGTGAGCAGTGCGATCAGCTGCACTATACGTCCTGAAAGAACTGCATCGCCCTTGGGTATCAAGGCCTCAAGATCAGGCACCTGGGCATGCGCCGCACCAGCCCACGCCAGGATCAGCGCAAGGCTCAATACCGCCCGTATCACTCGGCCACCAGCGAATGGATGATGACTTCATTGACTTGGCCTTCCGAACGCATGCTGGCGCGTTCACTCAAGTCCTCACGCAAATGCTGCAAGCCGCTCGGCCCCTCAATCTGCGCCAGGGTAAGCGAGCTCAGATAACCAAGGATGTCACCTGAAATTTTGTTCGCCAGAAGTTCGCCATCCGGCGCCGGTTCACCGGCAATGACGATCGCACCCTCCAACCGGACAAATGTATCTGCCGGTGCCGCGAGATTGGCGACGACCGTTGGCAATGTTTTGATCATTTCTCCGGAAGAATATGCCACAGCAGGTTCCTTGGCTTCGAGCTCGACCTTCTTGGATTCCGGCTCGACGCTGGCCATAGAGCCCATTGTGACACCAAGGCCGCCGCCTGCCCCGCCGGCCACAAGCGTCAGGACGACCAGTATGGCCAGCCAGACAACCAGTGAGGGTTGGCTGGGTGCAGCTTGGCTGGATGTTCCCTGTTCTTCGGTTTCCGGTGGATCGGCCATTATTGTTCCAATAGCAGCGAGTAGATTGAACCAAGATCTAGGACCTGTGGAAACTAGGGCCGCGCCAGCACCGCAACCCTAAAGTCCACAGGGCCCGGTCACCACGCACTGTACTTGTCATACAAACGCTGTCCCCAGCCCGGACGGTTGACGTCATCTATGCGGCCACGGCCGCCGTAGGAGATCCGCGCTTCAGCGATCTTGTCATATGCGATAGTGTTCTCACCGGTGACGTCCTGCGGTCGAACGATCCCGGCAACGGTCAGCACCCTAACCTCATGATTGACACGGACTTCTTGCGTACCCTTGATTACAAGGTTGCCATTCGGCAGCACGTCGGTCACCACTGCGGCAACCGCCAGCCGGATGTTCTCTGAGCGCGCAATCGAGCCCTTGCCCTTGGTAGAGGTTCCAGACTTGATCTCGCCGTCGCCGTCGAGTTCGATGCTATACGGCGCGACTCTTTCGGAGCTGTCGAAGTCGTAGTTGAACCCCAGGCCAAAGGTGTTCTCAGCATCGCGCGAACGATCGATGCTGCTGTCCAGCGAGGCGCGGTCATTAATCTCGATATGAACTGTCAAGACATCACCGGAATCCACCGCCCGCGGATTGCGGAACAGCGTGCTGGCGCCGTCCTGCCACAGCGAGTATCGGTCACCCGGGCGCGCCGGCTCCGGCGTCACCGGTTTTGCCTGCATGGAGGTCGGCTCAATTAGCCCTGAACCCACCGGTGTCATATAGGGTGGTTGCGCAGCATAACGCTCGAGATCTGCAAGACATCCGCCAAGCGACAACAACATCGCGACAAAGACCGAACGCTTCATGATGCTTTGTCCTCGACCTGATCTTCAGTCTTTTTCTTGGCTTTCGCCTTGCGGGCCGATCCGGCGATGACAGCGGCCAGACGTGCGGCCCGCGCGGGCTCGATTTCATTGAGGATGGTGCTGGCCGTGCGCGGATTGAGCTTCAGCAATATCGCCGCGGCGGTTTCATCATCCAACATCGAAAGCTGTTGCGCAGACGCATCCGGCCGCATTTTCGTGTAGATGTCTACCAGGCTCTTTTGAGCCTGCTCAATAAATTCTTCACGCCGGCGCATCCAGGCTTCGACCTGTTGCCGCTTGGCATCGAGTGCCGCCATGCGCGCCTCGATCCTGCTTTCAATGTCATTGAGGATCTTGAGCCGCCAGGCTGCTCGGGCCTCTTGCGCTGCGTCACCAATATTCGTGCAGTAAGCTGCGTAAGCTGACATTTTGCTCGGCTTGGCGGGCCCCGTCATGCCTTCGTTACTGGTCGTTTCTTCCGCAACAGTGGTGTCGGTCATCAGTCCGGCCGACAACGCGCCAGCAGCTGCCACTGCAATCACAATGTTAGGCTTGAAGTTCATTGGACGACCAGCTCCGCCTGCAGTGCGCCGGCTGACTTTATCGCCTGGAGGATGGCGATGATTCCGGTAGGCTTCAGGCCGATGGCATTCAGTCCCTCCACCAGGGTATGCAGATTGCTGCCTTTGAGAATGGCCAGGCGGCCATCCCTTTCACCTGTCTCAACAACACTGCGCGGCACGACTGTGGTTTCACCTTCGGAAAATGGTGCAGGTTGCGAGACCTGCGGCAGCTCTGAAATCCTGACTGTCAAATTACCGTGGGTGACTGCAACCGTGGCGATTTGTACTTTATGACCGATGACGATCGTTCCAGTACGTTCGTCTATCACCACTCGGGCCGGCGTGTCCGGCCTCACTGCCAGCCGACCGATCTCGGCGATAAACCGGGTGATCGCCACCTTGTCCGGTCTGGTGATTGATACCGTGCGGGCGTCCAGTTCTCGGGCAAGTGCCCGGTTGTAGCGCCGACTTGTATAGGCATTGATCGCATCTGCGATATCAACAACCGTGTTGAAGTCCGGATTGCGCACCTCCAGCACGATCGACCGGAGGTCCCGGAAATCACCGGTTATCTCGCGTTCAATGATCGCGCCATTGGGAATGCGGCCAGTTGTCGGCACACCCTGACTGACGCTCTCGGCATCACCTTGCTTGGCAAAGCCGGAAACCGCAAGCGGGCCTTGTCCGACCGCATAGATATTGCCATCGGCACCATGCAACGGTGTCTGGATCAGTGTGCCGCCGGCCAAAGACGAAGCATCGCCCAGCGAGGAGACCGTGACGTCGATACGTGAACCCCGCCCAATGAAGGCTGGCAAACTGGCGGTTACCATGACCGCTGCTATATTTTGCGTACGCGGATCGCCATCAGCAAAGTTGATGCCAAGCCGCTCCAACATCGAGCGTAGCGATTCAGCTGTAAACGGCGAATTTCGCAAACTGTCACCAGTGCCCTGCAGCCCGATGACAAGACCATAGCCGATAAGCTGATTTTCCCGCACGCCCTGTACCGAGGCGATGTCCTTGATCCGCACGCTGGCGTATGACGCATTGGCGACGGCAACCAGGGTAATGAAAATGGTGATGATCCAACGCGTCACGGCCGCCTCACATGTAGTGAACCGTCACTTTGAATGATGCCGGAAATGATCTTGCCGCTGTCGACATTGCGTGCCCGGATCACCTCACCATATCCGCCCGACTTCAATGATGTGGCGTAGGTGATGATTGTAAGGCCGGCCGTAGCGTAGACCACCCTCACCGGATGGCCCTTGAGCACCAGATAGGGATCGCGCAAAGCATTGAGCGCAATCGGCTTGCCGCGCAGCAGCGTACGCCGGGCAACCTTGCCGACGACCTGCTCCACCGAGCGCGCTACAGGTCTGCGTGATACATACGAAGCGCGAAAACGCCGGCTCGAGAGCACATCTTCAGATAGAGCATCGCCCGGATAGAGCGTTACCGAGGGTACCGGTACACGGGTGCCGGCGGCCTGAACCGGCATCGAACCGACAACTGCCAAACCACATAAAACGGCCAATGCCATAGTCATCAGCAGATCGCAGACACTCGACCGGGAGCGATTCATCAGCGTAATCCGTTCGACACGGTGCCGGCCATTGAGTCGGCCGCCTGAATGACCTTGGAATTCATTTCGTAGGCGCGCTGGGCAGCGATCAGGTTGGTAATTTCCTTCACCGGGTCGACATTGGAGTTTTCCAGATAGCCCTGATGAACGCTGGCAAAACCGGTATCGCCAGGCACGCCCGGGACCGCTGCGCCGGAGGCCGTCGTCTCACGGTAAAGATTGCCGCCGAGCGAATCGAGACCGGCCTCGTTGGCGAAATTCGCCAGGGTCAGTTGACCCAGGTCCTGAAGATC
>JAEKFU010000677.1 GCA_016522385.1 Pseudomonadota bacterium | reverse complement strand
GGCCAGCACGGAATTGCCGAATGGGTTGACCTATGCGCAATATGCGCACCGCGGCGCATATACATTGATGTGCACTGCACTGCTGGCCGTTGCATTCGTCTTGTTTGCCACACGAACCGGGTCGGCTTCTGGATCATCCTTTCGAGTGAGGACGCTGATCCGGGTATGGGTCGCACAGAACCTTCTCCTGGTTGTTTTTAGCATTCACCGGCTTGCGATTTACATTGAAGCCTATTCGCTAACCTACTGGCGTGTGGCCGCTATCATCTGGATGGCGCTGGTTTTTGTTGGGCTCGGGCTCATAATCGCACGGGAATTGCTTGCCAGGACAAACACCTGGTTGATCGAGATGAACCTATTCTCGCCGGGCCTGGTTTTGTTCATCACCAGTTTTGTGAATTTGCCTTCTCTAATTGCAGGGTACAACGTGTCTGCAGCACTTTCTCGAGAGAAGACATGGTTGGATGTCGTCTACTTGGTCGAGCTTGGTGAGCACGCGATACCCGTGATTGACCAAGCCATTTACCGTGAAAGACTTTTCCAAGACGACATAGGCACCGTCGACATCAGGAACGGGGCGAAAAGAGGGTGCGACCGATATCAATTCCTGATCAAGCAGCGAAACGCGCTGGCCGCGCATTCGCGCAGCAAGGCAAGCGATTGGCGGACATGGAGCTTGCGCCGCCAAGAACTGCAAAGATATCTGGACACCGCCGGTACCCTAAGGCTACCCATGCGGCGGAAAGTTGGGATGCTATGTGATGCACCAGATTCTTGTCGTTGATGACGACCCTCACATTCGCGACGTGATTTGCTTTGCGCTCGACAAGGCCGGTTACACGACGCTGGCCGCTCGCGATGGCGACGATGCACTGCAGCAATTCCACAAACAATCAGCTGATCTGATAGTCTTAGACATCGGACTGCCCGGCAAGGATGGTCTGGAAGTCTGCCGCCAAATTCGCAAGCAGTCCGAGACGCCAATCCTTTTTCTGTCAGCCCGCGACGATGAAATTGATCGCGTTCTCGGTTTGGAGATCGGCGGTGATGACTATGTCACAAAGCCGTTCAGCCCGCGCGAGCTCGTTGCCCGTGTCGGTGTGATTTTGAAACGCACCACTGCATCGAACAATGCTTCTGCCGAACCAGCATTGCCGTTGCAGCATGGTTCACTTAGACTCGAGCCAATGCATCGCTCGGTTAGTTGTCAGGGCAATCCCGTGGCGCTGACAGCTATCGAGTTCGACATCCTGAAAACGTTCCTTGCCCATCCGCGAATGACATTCACCCGCGATCAGATTATGACCGCCGCCTATCCGTCGAACATCCATGTATCGGACCGCACGATTGACAGCCATATCCGCAAGATTAGGTCAAAGCTGCGTGAGCAGGACTGCGATGATGCAATCGAAACCGTCCACGGTGTAGGCTTCCGGCTTGGATCTTGCCAAGCCGGTGTATGATGGTTCCCCAGCCGACAGACAAATGGCGCCCGGCGATCGGCCTGGTTGTTGTCGCGGTGCTGATGACGGTGCTAACGCTTCCCTTGCTAGGATTAGTGTTCTTCCGCCTCTACGAAAATCCGCTGGTTCATCAGACTGAAAGCGAACTGATCGCGCAAAGTGCGGTGTTGGCCAGCGTGATGGCTAGCGAAGTTCAACGCTACCGCACCGCTGACACACCGCGCGGAACAATTTTGCCAGAAGGGCTGCGCCGCGACCCCAGCGAACCGTATCATCCAATTGAACCTGAATTGGACCTCGCCCGCACCGCGACTCTCCAACAAAGGCCCGATGCAGTACCGGCGGCGACACCCATTCATCCGATCTATGCGCAAATCGGCATAACTATGATGCCGTTGCTCGTGGAAACCCAAAAAACGACACTGGCCGGTTTTCGAATTCTCGATCCGTTCGGCACGGTGATCGCCGGTCGTAGTGAAGTTGGGCAATCTCTGGCACATGTATCAGAGGTCGCGACCGCGCTGGCAGGACGCTACACAAGCGTATTGCGCCAGCGTATCTCCGAAGACCCACCACCGGCCCTGCAATCAATCAGTCGCGGCACCGGCGTTCGGGTGTTTGCCGCCATGCCGGTGATCCTTGAAGATCGCATTGTCGGCGTGATCTATACCTCGCGGACCCCGAACAACATTTTTCGCCAGCTCAACCAGCAGCGCGGCAATGTCATGTTGGCGGCTTTGCTGGTTCTCGGAGTGACTTTGGTCTTGGCTCTTGTGTTTGCCCGGACAATTACCGGCCCGATCCACGAGCTGATCCGCCGAACCGCAAGGGTTGGTCGCGGCGACCGCGCTGCCCTCAAACCACTCAGACGCCATGGCAGTCGCGAGATCGCCAAGCTTTCGCAAAGCTTCCTGGAGATGGCCGATCGACTGTTTGACCGCACAAACTATATCGCCAACTTCGCCGCCCACGTATCGCACGAGCTTAAATCGCCTTTGACCTCGATCCAGGGTGCCGCGGAGCTGTTGAGGGATGCTGATGCGTCCATGACCGAAAGTGAACGGCACAAGTTCTTGGACAATATTTGCAGCGACACCGAAAGGCTGACCATACTCGTGCAAAGACTGCGTGATCTGGCTCGTGCAGATAATCCGCAGACTGGTGGCAACTGCCGGCTTGGCGAGGCCGTCGATGAGGTCAGGCAGGGCTTTGATTGTTTGTTTATCGATGCGCAGTTCACAGACCAGGCCATTCCCATGTCGCAGGAAAACACACAAATCGTGCTGAAGCATCTTCTGGAAAACGCAGCGCAGCATGGCGCCAAGAATGTTCGAATTTCTGCTTCACAGACGCATAGTATGATCGCCGTGAGCATTGGCGATGACGGCAGCGGCATTCCAGCAGAGAACGAGGCACGTGTCTTTGACGCGTTCTTCACCACCAAACGCGAAGTGGGCGGTACCGGCATGGGGCTAGGCATCGTCCAGTTGATGCTCCGTGCCCATGGCGGATCGATCCGCCTGATCCCATCGGACTGCGGTGCAGTCTTCGAGATAAGGTTGCCGAAGACCCAAGCACCTGCTGGACCCTGAATCTGGCTATTCTTGGTTGAAACGCTCTAGTGTCTGTTGAGTATCAGGGTTGCGGCGCTGGCGTGGCCCATTTTGTCTGTGGCTAGCTTTGAGCGGCGCTGTAGGGTCGCCCCCTTCAAGTCGCTCAAAGTGACGTCCACAGGCAAATTGGGCCGCGTCCTTTCAGGATTTGTCAGGATTGGCCCATCTTCAGGGGTGTTCGTCGTCGAATATGCCAGCATGTCCTTCCTCCTCACACCCCTCAAGCTGAACCAATCCTGTCAAACCAGCGCCACAACCCTGATACTCAACAGACCCTAG
>JAEKFU010000650.1 GCA_016522385.1 Pseudomonadota bacterium | reverse complement strand
TCATATATTCACCTGGGGCAAGGACATCTGTGTCGATGTCGTCGCCGAGTACCCATGCACGGCCGACCTGGGTCATGATGGCGCTCCTGCCGCCATGATGTCGCGCGGATCGGAAATGCGGCCGGCGACGGCTGCGGCGGCTACAGTATAGGGCGAGGCGAGATAGACCTTTGATGAGGCAGCGCCCATGCGCCCGCGGAAATTGCGGGCAGTCGATGAAATGCAGGTGACATTCTCGCCCAGACGCTCTGTGCCGTATCCGGCGCAAATGCCGCAGGCGTTGGGTAGGATGCGGGCACCGGCTTCCTCAAAGACTGTCATCAAACCCTCGGCTTCGGCTCTATCCTGATCGCGCCGTGAGGCCGGTGCAACAAGCAGTTTGACGCCCGCTGCAAGCTTGCGTCCTTTGAGGACGGAGGCGGCCATGCGCAGGTCATTCAGCTTGGCGCCAGTGCAGGCGCCGATGTAGACGATATCGATAACAGTGGGATCGCATTCGGAAATGCCGACGGCATTGGCCGGACTGTGCGGCGCGGCAACCTGCGGTTCCAGGATTGTCGAGTCAAATATGTGATGAGCCAGCAGTTGTGCGTCTGGATCCGCCTGCCATGTTGTCAGGTCATCATCGCTGATAGGGGCGCCTGCCGCGGCAAGATAGTCCTGGGTGACCCGATCCGGGGCAATCAACCCGGTCTGGCCGCCGAGCTCGGCGGTCATGTTTGCGAGCGTCATACGCTCCTGCATCGTCAGGGCGGCGATCGCGTCGCCGGCATACTGAGCAGCTTGGTACTGGGCGCCGTCCATGCCAAACCGGCCACACAGGAACAACATGATGTCCTTTGCCGTGATGTGCGGCCCGAGCCGGCCGGTCCACTCAAACAGTATCGTTTCGGGAACCTTTAGCCAGATCTCACCGGTTGCCAGAACGCCTGCCATTTCGGTAGCACCTATACCGAACATATAGGCGCCGAACGCACCGCCGGTCGGCGAATGGCTGTCACCTCCTACGGCGAGCATGCCCGGTTTGAGATGACCGTGCTCGGGCACGACAACATGGCAAATGCCCATCTGATCATAAAATGCCCGCACGCCCTGTGCCGCCACCCATTCTCGGGTCAGGGTTTGAATGACCCTTGTGTCGTCCTCCAGAGCCGGGACGAAATGATCGCTCACGACCACAACTTTGTCAGGGTCCCAGACGGTTACACCGAGCCGTTCGAGTATCGGCTTGACCCGACGCGGTCCGCCGGAATCATGAATCATGGCCAGATCGACCTTTGCAGTCACCACTTCGCCGGCCGCAACGCTTTCGCGCCCGCAGGCCTTCGCAATGATTTTTTGTGCCAGTGTTGATGCCATCGTCACATTCCTAGATAAGATCGTCTCAGGCCTTCATCTTGCAGCAGGTTGCTGGCCGGCCCGGACATTGCCACCTTGCCGTTTTCAAGGACATACCCGCGATTGGCGATTTCGAGAGACTGGACCACATTCTGTTCGACCAAGAGAATCGATAGTCCATCGGCATGGAGCTGGTGGATGAGCGCGAACATTTCCTCAACCAGCAGTGGCGAAAGGCCGAGCGACGGCTCGTCGAGAATGAGCAGGCGCGGTTCGGCCATCAGGCTTCGGCCAATCGCCAGCATCTGCTGTTCGCCGCCAGATAGGGTGCCGGCCAGCTGGTCGATGCGTTCGGCAATGCGCGGAAAAATTCCGGCGATCCGGTCTATGTTCTGTGTACGGCGGGCGCGGGCGCGGCGATAGGCGCCCATCTCCAGGTTGTCGCGCACGGACATGTTCGGGAAAACCCGGCGGCCTTCAGGCACCTGGATGATGCCGAGGTCAACGGTTGTTTCGGGCCGCGCGCCGGAAATGTCTTGTCCCTCGAAGATCACCATACCGGCAAACGGGCGGAAGATGCCTGAAATATTGTTGTTGAGGGTCGATTTGCCGGCACCGTTAGAGCCGAGCAAGGCGACGACCTCTCCCGGCCCAACATCCAGTGAAACGCCATGCAAGACCTTGACTTCACCATAGCCGGCGACCATGTCGCGAACCTCAAGCATGAACGCCTCCGGTAGCGAGCCGAGCTGCGGCACCATGCCCGAGATAGGCTTCGATAACGGCCGGATCAGTTGCAATTTCGTTTGGTGTGCCTGTGGCGATCACAGCGCCGTTGTTCAACACGTAGGCGCGATCCGACAGGCTCATAACCGCTTGCATGACATGTTCGATCAAGACGATGGTAACGCCGCCATCGCGGATCGCCTTGATGTGCTCGACGATCCCACTGATCTCTGATGCATTGAGGCCAGCCATGACTTCATCGAGCAGCAGAAGCTTAGGTTCGGTGGCCAGCGCCCGGGCGAGTTCGAGCCGTTTGCGACCGGCAACGGTCAGTGCCGAGGCTTGCTGGTCAAGCATGTGTGACATGCCGACCCGTCCGGCGATGCTGGCCGCCTGATCTAGTGCGGCTGCTCGATCAGCAATTCGGGCATGGGCGCCAACGGCAATGTTCTCGCGCACCGAGAGATGAGCGAAGGGTTTGACAATCTGGAAGGTGCGGACCATGCCGCGGGCGCAAATTGCATGTGGCTTGAGGCCGGTAATATCGGCGCCGGCAAAATGAACGGAACCTTCATCCGGTTTGAGGAAGCCTGACAACATGGCAAAACATGTCGTCTTGCCGGCGCCGTTCGGTCCGATTAACGCAACGATCTCGCCAGGGTTTGCGGTCAGGTCAGCCTGGCGAACGGCCACCAGGCCGCCAAAGCGTTTGGTGATGCCACGGGCTTCAAGCACGCGAAACCTCCCGCCGGAACAATCTGCGGATCAGACCGACCAGCCCGTTTGGTAGCAGGGCGAGGATGAGGACCAGCGCGATGCCGTAGACGATGAGGTCAAGGCCGGGACGATCGCCGACCAGTTCATGGGCTGCATGTTTTGAAACTTCGCCAAGTGTATGGAGGAAGAATGAGCCGACCAGCGGGCCAAAGATTGTACCCATACCGCCGATAATCGGCATGACCAGCATCTCGACCGACTTGACCGGGCCGTAGGCAATGTTCGGATCCATGAACAAGAACTTCTGGGCATAGAAAACACCACCGAAGGCAGTGATCGCGCCCGACAAGCAGATCGCCTGCATTTTGACCTTGAAGGCGTTGACACCGATGGCCTCTGCGGCATCCTCATCCTCACGAATGGCGACGAGTTGCGCACCGAAGCGGGAATTCTCGATCCAAAAGGCGATTAGCAGAGAAATCACCGTGATAATCACCGCGCAGTAGTAATATCCATTGCCTGCACCGAACTGCAGCGTCGCTAGGGCCTTTGTGGGGTCCTGATTGAGAGTGATGTAGATGCCCTGGCCACCATCGGTGATCGCATCGGCCGATGTTGCCAGAACCCGGAAGGCCTCGGCAAAAGCCAGGGTAATCAGGGCAAAATATGAACCTCTAAGACCGTAACGAAAGCTCAGGAAACCGGTGAAGGCGCCGATCACGATGCCACCAAGGATAGCAAACGGAATTGCCGCCCAGGGATTGAAGCCAAGTTTGGCCTGCAGGATGACCTGAAGATAGGCACCGGTGCCGAAGAATACTGCATGGCCAAACGAGAACTGGCCGCCATAGCCGCCAAGGATGTTCCAGCCCTGGCCGAGTACCGCCAAGAACAGGGTCAGGGTAAGAAAATCAATCCAGAAGGTCGATGCGATGGCCAGTGGTGCAGCCAACGCAGCAACGACCAGGACGGCGAAGAAGAGCCAGAATGTCGAATTTTTCTTCATGCAGCGGCCATCACATTCGTTGTCCGAACAAACCGGTCGGGCGGAACAGCAGAATAAGGATGAAGATCAACGATATGCCAAGTTTGCCGAGGCTTTCGCCAAAGAACAGGCCACCGAGCGACTCAGTGACACCGATGATGAAACCACCGATGAGTGCGCCGACAAAACTGCCCATGCCGCCGAGCACGACTACGGTGAATGCGATCAGCACGAAGATGTATCCGATCTGTGGCGAGATCGGAAAGGTCGGCGCCAGAAGGCAGGCGGCGGCGCCAAGGCACGCGGTGCCGATCCCGAAACTGACCGCAAAGATGTGGTCGACATTGACACCAACGAGACGGGCGCCCTGACGCTCCTTGGCGACGGCGCGGATGGCCTTACCCGTGTAGGTGCGTGCAATGAACAGCCAGAGTGCTGCGGTGATGGCGAGCGAGGCAACAAAGGCGGCGATCTGCGGGACCACAAGGAACGTGATACCGAGGTCGATGCCATCAATATCATAGGGGACCTGCACGACGCGTTCGTTGGCTGTGAAAGCGAACAGGGCAATGTTCTCGATGATGATCGAAACGCCAAGCGTGACGAGCAGAATGATCTCATCGCGTCCATGGCTGGTTTTACCGATGACTGAGCGCTGCAGACCATAGCCGAGGCAAAATGCGCCGGCGGCAACGAGCGGCAGTGCCAGATAAGGATCGATGCCGGCCTGGGCATACAGAAACCACACACCATACATGCACAGCATCAACAGCGAACCATGAGCAAAATTGATTATGTGCAGAACGCCATAGATGAGCGTCAGGCCGAGCGCGACCAGCGAATAGATCGCACCGGTCATCAAACCGTTGATGATCGAAGCCGCTATGATCGAAGGATCGTACATATGCCGATCTATAGAAGGGACCGTCGCTGCCGGCCGGACACAACAAGGTGCCTGCCGGTCGGTTCGGTACCGGGTTAGGTTGGGCGCGGGAAAGCGGCCTTTGCCGTGGCATATTCGGCTGGTGCAATCACTTCGATCTCATTGCCGATGATCTGTGTATTGAGCGGCCGGGCACCCGTGTTCTGGCCGTTCTCAATCTTGGTCGGGCCGTAAGGCATAATGTGCCCGTCCCAGGTGCTGCCGGCCAGTGCCTCGGTGACTTTGGCGCGTTCGGCCGATCCGGCGCGTTCCATTGCATCTGCGACAAACATCACGGCGGTGTAGGCTAGGAACACCTCGTAGTTGAAGAATTTTCCGGCATCACGCGTTGCCTGGCGAACCTCAAGCGCCTTGGGGTTCTTGGGGTTAAACCAGTGATTGCAGTCCATGATGTATTGGGCCGCTTCGGGAAATTCCTTGAGGAACTTGTATTGCGAGGCGGCTCCACCGAGCACGGAATAGATAGCTTTCGGCTCAACGCGCTGGCGCTGCATGGTGCGGGCGAGCAGCACATATTCGTTGTAATAGTTGGATGGGATCACCAGATCGGCATTGGCGGATTTCAGCTTGAGGACGATGTTGGAGAAATCCCGGTTCGGGGACGGATGCCCAAGTGTTTCGATGATCTCGAAACCGGCGTTCTTCAAACCGTTGGTCATCAGCTTAGCAATGCCGGTGCCGAACGGTGTCGAGTTCTCATGGACGATCGCGACGGTCTTGACCGGTTTGCCGGCGGCCTCGTTGAGCTCGATGAGGCTGGCGACACCCTGCTTGGCGATGACGCCGAAGCCGGGGCCGAAGCGGAAAGTATTGGCGAGGCCGCGGCTAACGATCTTGTCGGAAACGCCGACATCAACGACATGGGGGATGCCGTGCTTGGCGGCTTCTTGGGTGGTTGCCGTCGAAATGCCGGAAGAATAGGCGCCGACGATGGCGGCAACGCCGGCTTCTTGCATTTTGGTAACCTCTTGGGCCCCAACTTCGGCCTTGGACTGGGCATCGCCGACAACCGCTTCCAGCATCGCGCCGCCCATCGACTTTATGCCGCCCGTCTTGTTGATCTCTTCGATAGCGAGCTGGGCGCCAAAGCGACACTGGCTGCCGGAAAACTGCAGGAAACCCGTCACGGGGTGAATGAGGCCGATCTTGACGACGTCAGCAGCTTTAGCAATGTGCGGTAGGCCCAATGTTGTCGTTGCGGCGACGGCGGCCGTGCCGGCGACCAGCTGGCGGCGGTCGAGATTGATTCTTGTCTTGTCTGTCATGGCTCGTTCTCCCTTTTTACAAATCCTTATGATGTCCCTGTGACAGCGTCATGTCCGGACAGGGCCGCGTTGCCAACCGGCGACCAACTGTGAGCCCCGTCATTGCAGACCCGGTTCAGCAAAACTTCATAGTGATAGCGGTCCGGGCGGTAGAGCGCCTGAATGTATTCAACACCGCGCCCGTCCTGATCGAAGACCACCCGGCGCACCTCAAGCAGTGGTGCGCCGACATCGACGCCGAGTGCGGCGGCAACGGTGGTGTCTGCAACGGTGGCGGAAATGATCTGGCGCGCTGAACTGGCCGTCACCCCGTTGCGCTCCAAGAGGCTCAGCAGCGGCAGTCGCTCCATGTCCCCAGCACCGAAGCTTTCTCCGATCGCCTTTGGAATATGGGTTGTCAGATAGGAGAAGCATTCACCTTTGTGGCTGCGCACCCGCACCGCACGTTGGACGGTGTCTCCTTCGGCTATGGACAAAGCTTCAGCGACATCGGCATTTGCTGCCAAATAGCCGAACTCAAGCACCTCAACTTTGGTGGTGTGCGCCATCACGGACATGTTCTCCAGCCAGCCCTCAACCGAGGCTTTGATGCGCGGCGGCGGTGGCTGGGAAATGACACGCGTGCCGCGGCCCTGTTCGCGTATTACGAGCCCGGCACGAGCAAGTTCGTTCAATGCGCGTTTGGCGGTGATCCTTGAGACGGAGAACTCAACGGCAATTTCGTTTTCAGACGGTAGGTAAGCACCGAGGGCCAATTCACCGGACTGGATCTTAGACTTCAGGACGACACAAATCTGATGATAGAGTGGCGATTTGAGATCGTGGCCGATCTGCGCAGAGCTCGACACACGATTGCGTCCGAGTGCGGCTGTCTGCGCCTCCCGACTGCCTCTCAGTGCTCGCTCCACTCTTGAACTCCCCTGCTGAAGTGATCGGCCGCTTGCCCCCGCCTCAAGTTGGTCTAATAATATACCAACATACCATTGAGTCCAGAGGTCATCACGACGGGAGGCAGATATACCAAGACCTGCTACAGGTTCAATGAGATGACAGGGGGAGGGTGAGAGAATCGGCTATTTCCATGGAAGGCCCAAAGGCGAACGGCCTGACGGTGAGCCGTTTTCGGGGATGCGGTTCATCGACCGGTCCTAGTTGCAGGACGGTTTGCTGGAAACTCAATCTGTTTGGAATGATCTGTAGGAGGTCGTCAGCAAGAATACTCACTTGTAATAGCCGACAATATCGCCATCGGTTGTTACACCGAGCCCGTTTAGGC
>JAEKFU010000590.1 GCA_016522385.1 Pseudomonadota bacterium | reverse complement strand
GCTGAGGCGGTGGAGTGGTTTCGCAAGGCCGCTGAACAGGGAGATGCGGGGGCCCAGAGCAATCTTGGCGCCATGTACGCCGAAGGCAAAGGCGTGACACAAAACTTTACCGAAGCGGCGCGGCGGTGGCGCAAGGCTGCTGCGCAGGGAAATGTCGCGGCACAGGTGAATCTCGGCCTCATGTACGGCACAGGCAAAGGCGTGTCGCAAGATTATTCCAAAGCGCTAAGATGGTACCGCAAAGCGGCAATGCAGGACGACGCCGTAGCTCTGAGCAACCTGGGCCTTATGTACTACAAAGGCCAAGGCGTGGCGCAGGACTACACCGAAGCGCTAAAATGGTTTCTCAGGGCAGCTGAGCGGGGCCATGCCGAAGCCCAGGCCAACCTCGGTGTCATGTACTACAACGGTCAAGCCGTGCAGCAGGACAATGTTAAAGCCTACACATGGTTCAACATAGCCGCGGCTCAGGGAATGAGTGAAGCTCAGAATCACCAGTTCGCTATTGCCAGACAAATGACGTCGGCGCAGATAACCAAAGCGCAAAGGTTGGTGCGGGATTGGCTCGCCAAGCACCGCCAATAGGATGGCACGATTGCACCCGCAGGTTTTACGAAGCGCATATCGCTACATCCTAATGGCTTTGCAGAAAGCAGTGCGGACTTCCGTTGTTGATGCTGTGGACGGCTCCTCCGCCGGCATCGCGATGTGCCAATATTGCGGTGTTTTGGAGAACCGCCAAGGAGGAGCCATCCATGAAACAGATTAGCACGATTGGTCTGGATATTGCGAAGAACGTCTTTCAGGTGCATGGGATTGATGTGAACGGCAAGGTTGCTGTTCGACGTCAGCTGAAGCGGCGAAGGGTTCTAACTTTCTTTGCTAAGCTTCCATCTTGCCTGGTCGGGATGGAAGCCTGCGCCACATCGCATCACTGGGCGCGTGAGATTGCCAAGCTGGGCCATGAAGTGCGGCTGATGTCGCCGCGTTACGTGAAGCCCTATGTAAAGCGCAACAAGAACGATGCTGCCGATGCCGAGGCGATTTGCGAGGCTGTCACGCGGCCGACGATGCGCTTTGTGCCGATCAAGACCCCTGAGCAGCAATCGGTGCTGATGCTGCACCGGACCCGGCAACTGTTCGTGCGCCAGCGCACAACGCTGATCAATGCGATCCGCGCCCATATGGCCGAGTACGGGATTGTTGCCGGTGTTGGGCGCAATGGCGTGGAAGTGCTGCTGGAGCTGATCGCCAAGGGTGAGGATGAGCGCATTCCACCGGCTGCACGGGAATGCCTCATGGCCCTTGCGGCCCAGCTTCATCTTGTAAGGCGCCAGATCCTTGAGGCAGATCGACGGGTTCTCGCGTGGCACAGGACCAGCAAGGTGAGCAAGCGGCTCGAAGCCATTCCTGGTGTCGGTCCGCTCGTTGCCACAGCCCTTGTTGCCAACATCCCTGACCCGAGCATCTTCCGGTCAGGCCGTGACATGAGCGCTTGGATCGGACTGGTGCCGAAACAGAACTCCACCGGCGGCAAGGAGAAGTTGGGCAATATCTCCAAGGCCGGCAATCGCTATCTACGAAAGCTGCTGGTCGTTGGTGCCCTGTCGGTCATCAAGCGTGCCAAGATATTGGGATACACACGCCATCCCTGGCTGGTCAGGCTTATGCAGCGTCGCTCAACGAAGATCGCTGCTGTCGCTCTGGCCAACAAGATCGCCCGCATGGCCTGGGCCATGATGGTACGCAATGAGAGTTACCGGACACCGTTGTCGCAGCCAGCATAAGGCAGCGACGCAAACAGGCGGGCGTTAGCTCCCGCACAACGAGGTTGGAAAGGGCACAGATCAGATAACGCACCCAAGCCAGTCGGCCCACAGACCGGGACAACCCAATAGTGCCATTGCGCCTTATGAGCGCGTGCTGTTGACCGGGACCCGATCTGCGGAGAGCATTATGGCCAGCGGCCATGCCAAGTGCCGCAACAACAGGCCGAACACATGGCAGCTCCGACCAGCAGGCGTTATCGTTCAAAACTCCCTTGACAACACGGAGCCGTCCACACATGGCACTTCTCGGAAGTTTTGACCCGGCTTGAAATGAGTCCGCTGTTCACCCGATAGCCGACATTCGAAATTCGACAACCGCTTGCTGACGCCCTACGGTGAATTTGCCCTATAAATCACCTTGCCGGGGCAGCCCGTGAGATTTCCGGAGTTGAAGGTATTACAGACGCTTTGCCCGGCAGCCTTAAGCGGGTTTGCTTTTCCCGGTGCGATTACTCTGAAAGCTTTGATCTATCCGATTTTCCGGGCTTCTGGGGCGAAAACTTGAAACCCCCAAAGAGTCCTCCGCGGTTAGCACTTGAGCACCACTTATTGATGAATTGAACCAGTTCCTTGGCAATGGGATCATCAAGTTCCCCCCATACGTTGCCCACCATCCTCAGGGTCGTCGATCCTGTGCGGTTCGTCGCGACCCATGATCCGAAGCCGGCATCAAATGCCCGGCCATCTGGAGGCGGGATTTCCTTTCTCCTCAACCTGCTCATTAGTTCCAATGCGCGTTTGTAGTCCGAGGCGCTAACCTTGTAATTCTGCAACAACTTGTCGGACAGCTGGTAGTCGTAGACATAGACCTCGCCATCACCCCCGATCAGACAACCGTAATTAATATAGCCCCACGCCCCATTTTGGAAACCGAATGAAAAGTACGGTCGGCCGTTGCGCCCGAGCAACGCTTTTTGCTCCTTTACCATTTGAATGAAGCGGGCGGTTCGATCGTGGCCCCCCTTTCTTTGGCGAAGCATGTCGTTGTCTCGGCGCTGTCTGTTCGCAACGATTGTATTCACGACAGCATCGAGCTGGTCCAGATCAGCCCTAGCGACCAGATACTGATCAGTATCTTGATTGCAAAGGATTTTGACGGCTTTCTCAAGCGCCACCCGTGCCTGATCTCGACGGCCGCGCAGGATGTGCCACTGCCCCGAGTAAAGCATAGCGCTG
>JAEKFU010000575.1 GCA_016522385.1 Pseudomonadota bacterium | reverse complement strand
GCGCCAGACAGCATGGTTCAGGTCCCCGAAAACGCGCTTTATTATGCCTGTTTCGGCTGTGTCGAGCTTGCCGCCAATGAAGGGGTTTCCGTCGGCCGCTATCAAGGCACGCAGTCCCTGAAGTGGTGGATTGAGGAAGGACAGCGCATCGAAAAGTGCAAAGAAGGCATCAAGGCACTTGTCGAAGATGAAGCAGAACTCGCAGCGTTTTTGGGACGTTATGGTGGCCATTCACCCAAGCGTTCGAGCGTGGCAGCGCGTGGTGACGGCAGCCCGGTTGTCGTTGGTTGCGATTTTGGCAGCACCACGGCCAAGGCGGTCGTCCTGTCGGCCGAACAGGAATTGCTTCACTCCAGCTACACCACCTCGCGCGGCAATCCGATTGAAGATGCAAAGGAAGTATTGCGCCAGATCCGAGAGGCCAGCTACGAGGAAATCGCCGCACTTGCCATTACCGGCTACGGTAAGGATCTGCTGAAGGATATCGTCGGCGCCGATGTTCCGGTGGTCGAGACCGTTGCCCATGCCACCGCAGCCCTGCATTTCTTCCCCGATGCGGACGTGATTTGCGATGTCGGCGGATGCGATGTGAAAATCATGCTGCTCCGGCAGCAGACGGTCACCGATTTCCGGCTCAACTCGCAATGCTCATCGGGTAATGGTGCGTTCTTGCAAGGCGTGGCGGAGCGATACGACATACCGCTCGATGATTATGCCGATCAGGCGTTCAGTGCCAGAGCGATGCCAGCGTTGATGATGGGATGCGGCGTATTCCTGCAGTCTGATATCGTCAATCAGCAACGCAAGGGTTGGGCAGCCAACGAAATCATGGCGGGCCTTGCTGCGGTGCTGCCGCTCAACGTGTGGGTCTATGCAGGCCAATTTCAGAACCTTAGATCGGCAGGCCGGAAATATGTGCTACAGGGCGGCACGCATCGCAATCTCGCCGTCGTCAAGGCCCAGGTCGATTTCATTCGCAGTAAGGTCCCCGACGCCGAAATTGTCGTTCATCCCCATAGTGGTGAAGCTGGAGCAATTGGCGCGGCCCTGCTTGCAGTCGAGCGTCTGAAGGAAGGCCTGTCGAGCCGCTTCCGCGGTTTTGAGGCCATCGAGTCGCTTGAATATACAAGCACTGCAAACGAATACACAGCCTGCCGGTGGTGCCACATGAACTGCCGGCGTGCGTTCATCGACGTTTGTGTTCCGGGCGGTAAGGGCAGGCCATGGGGAAAATTGCCGCTTGCTGAGGGCTGGGAACGGATTATCACCGGCAACTCCTGCGCGAAAGGTCTGGTCGAAGACGCGAGCGAGCTGCGTGTAGTGAAATCAGAGCTGGAGGAGGCAAGGCGTGCGCATCCCAACATTGGAGAAATGGTTCGCGAAGCCGGGTTCAGGCCACCAGGAACCCTTAAGTAAGCTGCGCATAGGGATCCCCCGTGTTCTAAATATTTGGTCCACGCATCAGTTCTGGATCGAGCTGTTTACAGCGCTTGGCATCGGCAAAGGCGGCCTGGTGTTTTCCTCAGAGACATCCGAGCAACAGTACCGGGATTTTGGCCAGGGCAGGGGCACGGTCGATTGCTGCTACCCGGTAAAATGTATGGCCGGTCATTATGGCGAATTGCTTTACGGGCAAAAGCGCAAGATCGACATCCTGTTTTCGCCGATGATTTACTCCCTGCCGTCTTTCCTTCAGGGCTATGTCAAAGACAGTCTTGCCTGTCCCCGTGTTATGTCTGCGCCCGAGAATATCAAGGCCGGATTCTTGCGCGAGCAAGACCTTTTCGCCGAGCTTGGCATACAATATGTCGCGCCGATGGTGTCACTCGGCGAGCCACAACTCGCTGCCAAGCAACTCTTCGAGGCTTTTGCCTCCGTGATCCCCGGCCTGACGCGGCATCAGATTAATCATTCGGTTGATCGGGCCTATGCCGCTTTGGCAAATTTTGATCATCAACTGAGGTCAAAGAGCCGAGAGATCCTTGCCGAGTGCGCGGCATCAGGTACGCCATGCTTGCTGGTGCTCGGACGGGCCTACCACATGGACCCGGGAATCGGCCACGAAATTGAAACCGAGCTGCAGGCTCAGGGCTATCCAGTACTTTGGGGTCAATATCTGCCGACCGATGAAGACATTCTGGATTGGCTGTTTGGTGCAGAAATTGCCGATGGCATTATCGGTTCCCCCCTGGATATTTCAGATGTCTGGCGCTCATCCTACAGTGCGAACACCAATGAGATCCTCTGGGCGGCCAAGTTCGCAGCCCGGATGCCGTGGATTGCCTGCGTGGTTCGCTTGTCGAGCTATGAATGCGGGATGGACCAACCGACTTACACACCGGTTCAGGCGGTCACCGAGTGCTCAGGCACTCTTTTCTTCTCATTCCAGGACCTGGACTCCACCAAACCAGCAGGCTCAGTGAAGATCCGCGTCGAGACCATCGCCTACTATTTGGAGCGCTATGCCAAACAGATAGTGCAACGCAAGATGGCACGACTTTCGCCGCAATCACCGATGCCCTGTCTCGTCAACGAGCTTACCCAAGTAGTCGCTGCGTCTGCAGCGACTGAACCAAATTGCTAGGTCTCTTGGTGGCAACTCAAACTTCCTATCACTTTAGCGCTGGGCCTCGGATGTCCGGAATGGCACCAAGCGGAAGTGTAGGCACCAATTCAATCGAGTCCGTTGTTCACCCGATAACCGACATTCGGAAATCGATGACCGTCTTTGCAACGGTTTCGTCTGTTTAGGGGCCGAAAACGGGCTCTTCAGGGCGCAGGCTGAAACGTTCTAGCCGAGTGACCGGACTTGGACCATCAAATGGTTCCATATGACAAAGACACGCTCTAGGGTCTGTTGAGTATCAGGGTTGTGGCGCTGGTTTGACAGGATTGGTTCAGCTTTAGGG
>JAEKFU010000494.1 GCA_016522385.1 Pseudomonadota bacterium | reverse complement strand
CGGCTGCACCGGTCATCAACGCAACGACAGTGGCTACGGCTGTGATTTTACCCTTCATTGGTTGTTTCCTTCCCTTCGTCCTTGGTCGCAGGACGTCTTGCCGATTGATCAGTTGACCGTCATCTTGGCCTTTGTGCTGTAGGTCGAGCCGTCATCGTCGGTCCAGATGAATTCGAACTCGCCGCTTTCCTCGGCCTTATAATTAAAGGCCATATAGGGATTGGCGGAAACCGCCGGATGCCAGTCTGACGCAAAGACCTGCTTGCCGTTGAAGGTACAGACGAATTTGTTGATGATCTTGCGTGGCACCAACTCCCCGGTCTTTCTGTCCTTGCGGCGGCCGGTTTCCATCGTATGGGAGATCAGTGACTTGATGGTAATGATCTCGCCTTTCTTCGCTGTCTTCGGGACGCGAACGCGCGGTTTGGAAGCCATGTTCTTATCTCCTATTCTTTCCCGTCAGCCGCCGCAGCCGCCGATGGTCACCTTGACCAATTTCTTGGTCGTGTAGAGCGAGCCGTCAGACATTTCGGCGACCGCCACAACGTTCTGTGTGCCGCCAAGGCGCATTCGAAACGATGCCTTTGCAGCACCTGATGACGGTGTGAAGTAGATGCTCGCCACATCGGCGGCCGGGTTCTTCTCGGCAAACACATGAACGGCCTTGACGTGGTCGGCGTCGGTCATAGGGCTATCGATGGCAACGGAGATCGGTACGGTGTTTCCGTTCTCTGCGATCTCGGGGAGGTCAAGCGTAATGCGACCTTCGTTCATGGCGCTATCGCCGACGGCCCGTTTGATGGCTTCGGCAAGCAGAGCTGCATCGGCACGGGCCGGGCCCGCGAACGAACCCGCCAGGAGCGCTGCAATCACGCCACCGCCGGCAACCTCAAGCACCATCCTGCGGCTAATCATTGTCTTATCGGTCTTTTCAGTCATTCCTTAGTTCCTCGATTGGTGAGTTCTGCCAGGCAAGCGCCTGACAGGTCGCATGTTATTCCTTCATGGTCTGGAGATAGGCCAGCACATCTTCGACCTCCTGCGCCGACAAAATGGACTTGCCCTGGAAGTCTTTCAGGACCCTTTCAAAGCCCTCAGTGCGATAGAAGGCCGGCATGATCGATGCTTCGTTCACGACCTTCGGATTGACGAGGCGCAAGCGCATCTCGCCTTCCGACATGCGGCTCGCTATGCCGTCGAGCGGCGGACCAACATTACCGTGGAACGGCTGGTCGCTCAACGATGTCACCACATGGCAGGCCAGGCAATTGCCCTTCTTGCGGTTCAGAAATACCTTTTTGCCATTGGCGGCATCACCGGCCTGGCCGGTCAAGGAGGCTAGAATCGCCTCACCGTCAACCACTTTGTATTGCACGATGTCCGCCATCGCGGCACCGGCAGCCAGGCTCAACGCGCCGGCCAGAGCGATTGATCCGAAGGCATTACGTCGCACTTTCATCTTCATGCTTCTCCCGTTTCCTCTCCTGAACGATGTGCGCGGGTGTGCGCAATTTGCGGGCGCCTGTTTCCGGCTTCAACGGTCCGTTATTTGTGTGGCGCTTGGTTCCATATATTATCCTATTCGTTATTTAGAATATATCAAGTGGCTGGTGTGTGGGAATTGTACGCACCAGCGGCAATCGTCAATTCGGCAGTGAGCAAGGCGGGGTCAGCTTCTTAAGTTGCTGGTCGAGATGGAACCAGAAAAAATCCTCTCCGGCGTAACCCCGCACGCGGCCGACCTCCTTACCATTCTCCATAACCACAAATGTTGGCGTGTAGACGACCGGGTCGATGCGTTCGAGAATGTCGGATCCGGGCTGGTGAATGTCGACACGGCGGAACTTTGCGCATTTCGCTTCAGGGGTCTTTGGAAAGACGGGCGCGATTTCCTCATTCCAGATCTCGCACCATTCGCAGCCGCGTTGCTCGAACATGATGATCTCGGCATTCTCGCGGGCCGATGCAAACAGCACGCCTGCAAACATCGTCAACAACACCGTCACGAACCGTATGGCGGTTGACTTAAAAAGGTTAGGGCGAATCAATTCTTTAGCCATTTCTCAAGGTGAGTGTGCATGAATGTAGCTGCCCGCAAGTTCGAATCCTTGGTTGCCAGATCATCGGCAAATGTGCGCACGTTTGGCGGGCGGAAATCGAAGCCGCGTCCGACGCCGGGATAGATCACCAGCTTCACGTCCTTGCCGGCCTGTTTCATGAACCGCACCGCGGTTTCAATCGAGCGGCGGCGTTGATACTGCTCATATTCGCCAATAAAGACCATCGTTGGCACTTCCAGATTGTCGATCTCGGCAGCGTATCTGTAGACCTGCATCGGCTCCGGTGCCGCCGGGTCCTGCCAATGCGGATAGAACGAAACGTAGCATACCACCGCGCCGTTCTGGCGGCCGAATTTTACGGCAACCTTGAGCGTATAGTAACCGCCTCGGGTATGAGAGTAGAGACAGGCTCTGGTCGTCGACACATCCGGCTGCGCTAGCAAAAAGTCGACACCGGCATTTACATCGCTTTCGGTCTCCTCAAGATGCTCGATCGGTCTTTGCTCGATGAACCGAGCCGCATAGACATCAGGCGCGAGCACCACGAAACCGCGCGCGGCCATACGCCGGGCAAGCCGTTTGATGATATCATCGAGCCCGCGCCGGCCATGCTGGAACAGCACCGCTGGATACGCGCCCTGGGTCTGCGGGCGGAAAAGGACTGCCGGAACTTCCGTGCCGTCCGACTTGTTGAGATAGCTGACCTGCCTTTCCATCACCTGGTGGTTGACGGGAACGTCGAGCAAGCCGCGGTCGTACCAATCGTCACTCCACCACCACTTGTCGCTGACGGGAAGCGTGTTGACCGGTGCATCAAAGCGGCGGCCGACGGCGGTGTCGCTAACGGTCGCGCCATCGGGCGGGAGGTCTTGAGCTGCCGACGGGGCTGCAGACAACGATGCCAACCACAAGGCGGCGAGCAAGCGAATGATCACTATTCAAACTCCATCTGCTCGAAGACGCGGCCAGCGTTCCTTCCGGCGAGCTCCTTGAAAGTGTCCAGATGGGCGAACGGTGACTGGTCGACTTTGTAGGCGTCCTTCAGAGTGCCGCCGTTGTCGATCAGCTCTCGAATCTTGGCGCGAAGATATATGAGGTAATCCTTAGTGTATTTTGTGACCTCCGCCAGGTTGGTCGGTCCGCCGTGTCCGGGGATGATCAGGTCGGGTTCCAGGGCGGCGAATTTGTCGAGTGTCTCGAGCCAAGCAACGGTGTCGGTGTGCTCCAGGATCGGCAAAAGGCGTTTGTGAAACGCCATGTCGCCGGAAATCGCGAGACGGGTCTGCGGCAGCCAGATCTGGATATCCCCAGGGCTGTGGCCTGGCCCGAGATAGAGCGTTTCGATGCGCACGCCGCCCAGCTCAATGACGTACTTGTCTTCAAAGGCGATATCCGGGACGACAACCTCGGTGCCTTCGGCCTTGTCCTTGTTGTAGCCCTTCATGCGCTCCATCAGGGCGAAGGCGCCCTCCTCGATCTCGCGGGCGGCATCGACATGGGCGATGATTGGCACACCCTGTTGGCGCCAGTAGTTCGAGCCCAATGCGGCGTGGCCCTGACCGTTCTCAAGGATGACAAACTTGACCGGCTGGTCGGTGATTTGGCGAATTTCCGCGTGCAGCGCCTCGGCCAGTTTGTAGCATGCGCCAGCATTGACGACGACGACGCCTTCGTCCGTGATGATGAAAGACAAATTGTTGTTATGGCCTGAGTTTTCGTAGGTCGGCGGCGCTGTTGCGCCGATGGACGACCAGACGCCGGGGATCACCTCCTGCGGACGATCATAGAGAACCGACTCGGGGTATTTGTCCGGGATGCCTTGGTCGGCGCAGGCTGACCCAAGCATTGCGCCGGCCATGAACAGCGTCAGAGAAAATACGATTAATCGCATGCCGTGAGGTTCCCTTTGACCGCTCTATAACGGTTGACCGCCGAAGTTCGGGGCAAGGGCCGTTGCGCAGCCCGCTTGATGTGGAAACTGTATATGCCACCCTCTTCAGACCATTCGACTAGTTCATTGCCGGTCTGTCGGCAAAACGCCTCGAAATCAGCGACCGCGCCGGGATCGGTAGCAACAATCTCCAGGACCTCTCCTGCGGGAACGTCATTCAATGCTTTCTTGGCCTTCAGTATCGGGATCGGGCAGTTCATGCCTTTGGTATCGAGAAAGTGAGCCGACATCTGGGAGTGTACCTCGGTTGTGGTTTCGAACAATTCCGTATATTAGAATAATTGAATATTGACTTGGACCGCGAGCTTTGTCAATCCGACCCGACATGAGCCCAACCAACAAATCGCGCTGCCGGCAAGCCGAAACGAAGCGGCACGACCCGCTGTTTGTGAGCAGCGAAGTCTATCGCGAAACCGGCTACGGTACGAACCATCCGCTCGCCATCCCGCGCATTGGAACGGTGCTCGACCTGTGTGATGCGTTGAAGTGGTTCGAAAATGCCCCCTATGTCGAAAGCCTTGTCGCGAGTAAGGCTGAACTCACACGGTTCCATTCGCCGGATTACGTGGCGGCTCTGCAAGAGGCCGATCGGGACGGCAAGGTTAGTTCCCAGTCGCGCCAGCGCTACAAAATAGGCACGATGGAGAATCCTTTCTTCCCAGGCCTGTTCAAGCGGGCGGCAACCTCTGTCGGGGGATCCATCTTGGCGGCCAAGCTGGCTGCCGATGGACGAACTGTCTATCACCCGTCCGGCGGAACTCATCACAGCGTCGCAAACCTCGCCAGGGGTTTCTGTTATTTCAACGATGTCGTATTTGCGATTCTGACCTTTCTGGACCTCGGTGTTGAGCGGGTACTCTATCTTGATCTCGATGCGCATCATGGCGACGGTGTCCAGGTCGCTTTCGAGAGTGAGCCGCGTGTCCTTACGGTTTCTGTCCATGAGGAGAACCGCTGGCCCTACACGGGCGCGGTGGATGACCGCGGCGGGGGTTTTGCCCGGAACATTCCGGTTCCGGCGGGCTTCAATGACAGTGAACTGGCATTCGTCATGGATGAAGCCGTTTTCCCGATGGCCGCACGGTTCGGACCGGAAGCCGTCGTAGTGTGCTGCGGTGCGGACGGCTTGTCCGGCGATCCGCTGTCGTCCATGTCGCTGAGCAATGTGGCTTTATGGGATATGGTCGCCCGAATTGTTGAGCTGGTGGCACCGGCGGTGGTGGTTGGCGGCGGTGGGTACAATCCCTGGACGGTCGCCAGATGCTGGACCGGCCTTTGGGGACGGTTAGCCGGGTTCGAGATCCCGAACAGTTTGCCGAGCATTGCGCGGGATGTTCTTTCAAAGCTTGAATGTGACCTGATCGACGACGATGATGTCGATGACGCGTGGGTCAACACGCTGGCGGATGCATTCAACGACGGCCCGGTTCGCGCCGAAATCGAGGAGGTTGTGAGAAAGGCATTGCAAGTGGAATCGCATCCTGTCAATTATATATTAGCAAATTCGAATAAGCGGGCTTGATATGAGTTGGTTGGACCGCTTGGCGGAGATCGAAGAACTGGAGGACGCGCCGCTCGATCCGGACCTGGTCTCCGAGTTTGAGAGCAATGCAGCTGCCGCTCAATGTCGACCGATCCTGTTTTCAACGCCGACTTTCAAGGAATATTCGAGCTCTGAGCTGCAGGGCTGTGGCAAGAACAGCTTTCCGGCATTTTCCATCACCGCCGGCGCCTGTGCGCTGATGTGCGACCATTGCCAAGCGAAAATCCTCGAACCAATGATCCCGGCGACCAACCCGGAGATGCTGGACCAGAAGGTCCGGGATCTCATCTTGCTGCAGGATCTGCAAGGTTTCCTGTTGTCGGGTGGTTCAAACCGCCGTAACGAGATCAGATATGAGCGCTTCTATCCGGTCATCGAAGGCCTGAAACGCGACTTTCCCAATCTGAAGATCGCCGTCCATACGGCACTAACCGATACAAAACGTGCAAAGTTGATGGAATCGGCCGGTGTCGACACGGCGATGATGGACATGATCGGCGCCCGCGAAACGATCCAACAGGTCTATCACCTGGATCGTCCGGTGGAGGATTTCCAAGCTACACTTGCGGCTCTTTGCGCCACATCGATGGAGATTGTGCCGCATATCGTCGTTGGCCTGCATTACGGAAGAATCGTCGGCGAGGCAAACGCGCTCGATATGGTCGCCCGGTGCGACATCCATTCCTTGGTTTTGGTGGTGGTGATGCCGTTCTATGCCAAATCCGGCACGTTCGAGACACCGAAAACCAGTGACGTCGGGCGTATCTTCTTGGAAGCCCGCAACCGGCTCGGTGACCGGCAGGTTCTACTGGGCTGCGCCCGCCCGCCGGGCATGCACAAGCGGGTCACCGATGCCTATGCGGTCATGGCAGGGCTGGATGGCATTGCTTTTCCGGCCGACGGCACGGTGGCCGTCGCCGAAACCATCGGCCGGCCCTATCATCAGGAACATGCCTGCTGCTCGATCAAAATCGGCGGCAGCACACAGCTCAAGAATCCAAGGTCGTGTGCAGCATGAAGGATATCACTCGAACAGACGTGCTGGTTATCGGCCTTGGGCCAGCCGGGGCCTGTGCGGCGGAAGAGGTGGCGGGGGCCGGAAACGCCGTCATTGCGATCGACCGAAAAGCCGAGGCTGGTGCACCGGTACAGTGTGCCGAGTTCGTGCCGGTGACGCTGGGTGTCGAAATCGGTGACTTATCGGCAAGCTGCGAACAGCCGGTCGACTCCATGGTCACCTTTGTGGAGGACGAGCCTGGCGACACAGCGGAACAATTCCCGGGCCTGATGGTCGACCGGCAGGCGTTTGACCGGCAGCTGGTGACTCAGGCCATCGCAGGGGGCGCCGAATGCCGGTTCGCAATGTCGCTCAAGGCCGTCCATGATGATGGCAATGTCACGCTGTCGGATGGACAAAGAGTCAATGCCAAGGTGATCATTGGCGCCGACGGTCCGAAGTCGCGCGTCGGCAAGGCGATCGGCCGGGTGAACCGGGAACTCGCTGAGACGCGGCAAATCACCGTGCCGCTGCTCCAGCCTCTCGGGTCCACCGACATTTTCCTGTCGGCGAGATTTGTCGGCGGATATGGCTGGCTTTTCCCGAAGGGCGATTTGGCCAATCTCGGGATCGGTGTTTGTCCGGAAGCGAAGGATCAGCTTAAGCCGCTGCTCGATGGCCTGCATCACCAGCTGGTTGCCGAAGGGCGGGTTGGCCGTAACATTTTGCGCCATACGGGCGGTGCAATCCCAGTGGGTGGCATGCTTATGCCCCTCGGCCAAATTGGCGAGGTCGCGGTGTTCCTGGCCGGCGATGCGGCCGGCCTGACCAATCCGATCACCGGTGCGGGGATCAATGCAGCCGTGCAGTCAGGCCGCCTGGCGGGCCAATATGCAAGCGAGCTGATTGCTGGCGCCGACCAGGCGCAGCGAGATTACCAGGAAGAGCTTGAAGATCTGTTCAAGCAATCGCTCGACCGGGCATTGAGACGCCGCCAGGAGCTACTGGCGCTGTACAGCAGAGGCAAGCCGGACCGGCGGGATCTGCGGCGTAACTGGATCGCCTATCCGGAATTTTGGGCGGCTTGAGGACGCGTGGGAGAGATCGGCAAATGACATGTTTCAAACCTGAAGCCAACGTTCCCAGCGGCACCAGTTCCTTTGGGCTCGACTACAATGCCCCAGAGATGATGCAACCGCGCCAACCTGACCAAACACCTATCGACTTCAAGAATGGCGGTAGGGTGAAGCACAACGATGTCTCGCCTCAAGGTGTCTATCTGCCCAACTACAACATCCTCACCCCGCATATGCGCTCACCGGACTATGTGCAGATGTCGACAGCGGCGGCGATCACACTGGGCGTGATGAAGGGCAGGATGCACCGCTGCAGCTGTACCCGGTGCCTCAACCTACTGCTCACCTATCCGGAAGGCTGCCGGGCCAATTGCGCCTATTGCGGCCTGGCGCGGCATCGTGAGGCGGAACGGGATTATGCCGACCGGAACTTCATCCGGGTCGACTGGCCGGCGGTGCCGATGGATGAGGTCGCCGAGATCGTCGCGCGGGATGGGGCAAACAGCCCGTTTCACCGTATGTGCATTTCGATGATCACTCATCCCCGCTCGGATCAGGATACGGTAACAGTGCTTAAGAAATGGACCGACAGGGTCGACCCGTCGGCGATTCCGATTTCGATCCTGTCCAATCCGACGACCATGACGCGCGACGATGTGAAACTGCTGCATGAGATGGGCTCGGACATCTTCACCGTCGCCATCGACGCGGCAACGCCGGAGATCTTCGAGCGCACGCGCGGCAAGGGTGTCCAGTCGCCGCACAATTGGCAGAAATACTGGGAGATCCTACTGGATGCCCGGGACATTTTCGGGCCGCAAAAGTTCGGCGCCCATATCATCATCGGCATGGGCGAGAGCGAATATGAGGCGCTGAGCCTGGTGCAGCAGCTGGTCGATTTGGGCGGCCACAGCCATATGTTCTGTTTCTTCCCGGAGAAGGGCTCGCTGATGGACCACCTGCCGGTGACGCCGCGCGATCAGTGGCGCCGGGTGCAGCTGGCCCGCTATCTGATCGACTATTGCGACAAGCGCATCGACGGCATGTCGTTCGATGAGCACGGCCGCGTGGCCGATTTCGGCATTCCGCAATCCGAGTTGGATGTGATCATTGATGCTGGGATCGCGTTCCGCACCTCCGGCTGCCCGGGGAAATTTGCCGAGGACATCTCGGCCTGCGACCGACCCTTTGGCGATTCACCACCGAGCGATATTGCCAGCTATCCATTCCAGCTGGAAGAGGTGGATATCCGCAAGGTGCGAAATCAGCTCGGCATGGAAAAACCCGGCGAGACCTATCAAGCGGGTGAGGACCTGGAGATGATCGATGGTTAGACCGTTTCGCGTAATCGATACGGGGATCCGGGACGGCCGCGAGCAGATCGCGTTCGACCAGGCGATGATCGATTTGCATGTGGCCGGGGAAATTCCCGACAGCATTCGCTTCCTGCGGTTTCCTCCGACGGCACTGATCGGACGGCATCAGGCACTGAGCCAGGAACTCAAGCTGGATTATTGCAGTGCAAACAAAATCCGGACGGTGCGGCGCATCACTGGCGGCGGGGCGCTTTATTTCGATGAAGGCCAGCTTGGTTGGGAGCTGATTTTCAACCGGGCGACTCTCGGGATCAACTCGCTCGCCGATCTGGCACGAGAGATCTGTGAGGCCGCGGCGATCGGCTTGTCCAAGCTCGGTGTCTCGGCCAAGTACCGTCCGCGCAATGACATTGAGGTCGACGGCCGGAAAATCTCGGGCACCGGCGGCTTCTTCGACGGGAATTCGCTGTTCTATCAAGGTACGGTGCTGGTCGATATGGATGCTGCGGAGATGCTCAGAGTGTTGAATGTCCCGGAGGCCAAACTGGCTAAGCGGCAGCTGGATTCCGCCGAGCAGCGGGTCGTCACGCTGAAAGAGCTGCTGCGTGAGGTGCCAGATCTGGAGACGATCAAGTCGGCGCTGGTCGAGGGGTTCGCTGTGCATCTCGGGATCGATCCGCAGCCAGGGGAGATCACGGCCCGTGAAGAGGAACTCACAAAGCGCTATTTCGACGAAGAAATCGGTACCGATGCCTTTGTTGCCGAAATCGACGATCCGGCAGGCGATGCCGATGTGCTGTCGGCAAGCCACACAGGTCAGGGCGGCACCGTATCCGCCCATGTGCGGCTGGAAGGCCCCGGCCGGGATCGTTTCCGCGAAGTCCTGATTACCGGCGATTTCTTCGTCACGCCGCCGAGGACCGTGCTTGATCTGGAAGCGGCTCTGCGCGGGACGCCGGCCAAAGATGCCCGGCAATCTGTAGAAAGTTTCTTCAGTGACGCAGAGGTCGGACTGCTGACTATCGCGCCTGGCGATTTCGCCACTGCAATTGAGGACGCGTTGGCAGCAAATGGCTGAGACCTGTCGGTAGATCGAAATCAGCAGCGACAATGAAAACGCTGACCGTCATTCAACACACGTCGGCCGACTATCTCGGCTTGATGGAAGACCATCTGGAAGGGCGCCGCATACGCTTTTCCTATGTGCGGCCGTTCACCGAATCCGTAAAGGTGCCGGACTTCACCGCCGTCGCAGACGGGCTGGTGCTGCTCGGCGGTGGTCCTTGGGGAAGTGCCGGCGGGCGAGATGTTCCGACGCTGGTTGAAGAGGTCCGACTGACCCGCGCCTGCTTAATGCACGGGATGCCGGTCATCGGCGTCGGTCTCGGGGCACAGATCCTGGCGATTGCTGCGGACGGCACGTCTGAAGCAAGCGATCTGCGGTTTGAAGTCGACCGGGTGCGCCGGACCCGGGCCGATGCGCTCAACGGGTATCTGCCGGCCGAATTTCCACATGTCTGCTACATGCGCGATGAGCCGGTGCCGCCGGACTATGCCAGCATACTTGCTGTGGATTGTCAGGGCCGGCCGGCGATCTTCCAGATCGGCGATAACGCTTTCGGCTTCACGGGGCATCCTGGCTTCAAGCTGGCGATGGCGGAGGATCTGATCATGGAATTCGAAGAAGTGCCCCCGGATACGGCCAATAGGTTGGAGCAATTGCGGGCCGCCAAGACCGAGATCGAAGATGCGCTGGTGCCGATCATGACGGGCCTGGTGCAAATGACCGGCCTGATGCGGGTCTGAAAGGCGGCATTGGGCGTGGTGGGTGGCGAAGAATGGTTGAACAC
>JAEKFU010000492.1 GCA_016522385.1 Pseudomonadota bacterium | reverse complement strand
GTACTGCTCTTTGGACTGGGACTCGGGTGTGGTGCCCCTGAACCATCTGAAGAGTGTCGCGATGGAAGCGAGCAGCATCCCGAATGATAGCCAAAACGGCCAAAAGCCCGACCCTGGCCCCTTGCCGGATACCCAACCAATCGCTAATCCATCGGTTGATGACCACATCAGCCCCAGCGACATGAGCATCGTCGCTATGGCCATCGCGAATTCAGCCCGGCGCACCGTCATTTTTTCCAAACCCCACCCATCATTTCATGGTCGCGGCGGCCCCATTAAATCTGGTTAGATCCGTTCGGATACGGACCGCCGCCCGTCCATCCACAGAGGTGCCCTGGATGAAAGCACATTCGCATGCAATCAGGCCGGCGGCGACTTTGCCCGTCGCCGGCCCGTTTTGCCAATTGACGCAATTACTCGCCGGTAATCGCTTCGGCGCCCACTGCCTCAATGAGTTCCTGGTGGCGCTTGCCCTGCTCGGAATGGAACGCAGCCAGCTTGTCGCCTGCGACCCACTCATCACAAGTCAGACCATCTTCCTTGCAGAAGGTCTGCCACTCTTCAGAATCGAACAGCGCCTTGAAGACCTTGATGTACCACTCCTGGGCTTCCTTCGACATGCCGGGAGGCCCGTTAACCGAGCGCTGCATGAAGTAAACGATATCATGGCCAAGCTCTTTGGCCGTCGGCACATCCGGATAGGCCGCCATGCGCTCCGTCGTGAACTGAACCAGTGGCTTGGACTTACCAGCGCGCATGAATTCGTTCTGCTCAGCCGGGTTGTTGACAGTTGAATCGATGTGGTTGCCGACAAGGTTCTTGGCGACCGTGCCACCGCCGGGGAATGGAATGTAGGTCACTTCGTAGCCGAATTCCTTTTCCATCATGGCCGTCAGGATAGAATCCTCCTGACCCGAACCGGTGCCGCCGACTTTCCATTCCTTGCCGGCGCCCTTCACCGCCGCGACATAGCTGTCAAGATCGGTGATGTCCTTGCGGTCAGTGTTGACCCAAAGCAGGAATGTATCCAACGCCATACGGCCGATCGGTGTGAAGGTCGAGATGTCGACGCCGAGATCTTTCTGGATAATCGGTGTGGTGTAGAACGAATTCAGCGTTACCAGCACCGTGTGGTCGTCACCCGCCTTATCCTTCAGATAGCGCAATGCCTCAGCACCGGAACCACCCGGCTTGTTGATCGGAATAAACGGACGCGGCGAGAGCTTCTTTTTCTCAATTAGGCCCTGGAGCAGCCGCGCGATCTGGTCAGCACCACCGCCGGTGCCGGCCATGATGATGAATTCGACGGGTTTTTTCGGTGCCCAATCGGCAAGCGCCGAGGTCACCGAGCCTGCTAGCATGGCTCCCATGCTGGCGGCGCAGGCCAAGCCCATCATCACTCTACGTGTAATACCCATAGTTTTCCTCCCTTGGGTTCTGCGACCGGTCAATCCGGCCGCTGGTCTTCAGCTGAAACTCGCACACAGACAGAGCTCCTGGTGAAAATCCTATACAGCCAACTTTGGCTTTTAAAGCATTATTGCCATTGTTTTCTTGTCCACGTTCTGTTCGATCATTCTCCGAGCCTGGCACCGGGTTCCAGCCCTGCCGATTTTGCCCATTCTGCTGCCGGCAATTTGTCTGCGCCCTTGGGGCGTACGCGCTGTACGAGGATACGGCCATCTTGCGCCTGCACCACGACACCGTCGTCGGAAACCGAGACTACTTCGCCCGGTGTTCCTTCGCCGTCCTGAGGGCGGCTGTCATATACCTGGACCTCGTTGCCGGCCAGCGTCGTCCATGCACCGGGCTGCGGGTTGGTACCGCGGATCAGGTTGTAGACGTTGGCGGCCGGTTTCGACCAATCGATCTCGGCGTCGGCCTTCTTGCAACGGTATTCGTATGTGGCTTTCGATTCATCTTGCACCATGCGTGGGGGATCACTCGACCGGAACAGATCGCAGACCTCAAGAACCGAGTCGATGGCGACCGGGTAGATTTTCTTGAAATACAGATCAATCACGGTGTCGTGCGGGCCGATATCGCATTCCCACTGCATCAGCACGTCGCCTTCGTCCAATCCGTCGGTGGGATAAAACCAGCTGAAGCCGGATTTCGTGGATCCGAAGATGATCGGCCAGTTGACGGCCGAGGGACCACGGTGCAAGGGTAGTAGAGAAGGGTGAAAGCAAATCGAGCCCATGCGCGGAATATCACGCGCTTCTTCGGGAACAAAAATCGTCACGAATGCCATCACCATCAGGTCGGCATCGTGGCTACGCATTTCCTCCAGCACGGCTTCGTCCTTGAAATTGGCCGGCTGGAATACAGGCAAACCCATTTCGAGTGCAAATTCCTTCAGCGCATCGACCGGCCTCCCTTCCTTGTCCGGAGCACAATAGACGGCGACGACCTCATCGATCCGTGCATCTAGAATCTTTGCAAGCGCATCTTTGCCAAAGGCCTGTTGGCCCATGATGATCAGGCGCATACCTTCTCCGTCCGATGGGGCCATTATTCCGCTGCCTCGGCTTTCGTGTCACCAATCGCGCCCGAGGCCTTGATGCGGTCCAACTCGTCGGCGGAAAAGCCGAGCACGTCGGACAGGATCTCAAGGGTGTGTTCGCCAAGCAGCGGCGAGCGTGTCACTTCGACAGGTGAATCCGACAGCTTGATCGGACAGCCAATGGTCAGGTACTTGCCACGGGTCGGGTGGTCGACCTCGACCACCGTTCCTGTCTTACGCAGGGAGGGTTCTTCTGCCAGTTCCTTCATGGACAGGATCGGACCGCAGGGAATGTCGAGCGGATTGCAGATGTCCATGACCTCGAACTTGGTCTTGGTCTTGGTCCATTCCTCGATGGTATCGAAGATA
>JAEKFU010000462.1 GCA_016522385.1 Pseudomonadota bacterium | reverse complement strand
TGGTAGCAGCAAAAGGAATGGCGCAACTTGATTCACTTCGTAGCGGCGGACCAACGTGTACCACATGCCATAGCCCAGGACTGTCATGATGAGGCTGAGGTAAATCACTGCAGCCCATACGAGCCAGCCCGCACTCCTGATGGCTTCGACCTGATTGGTCTCGAAGATCGCGGACATGGCGAACAATTGCGGTGCCGCACAGATTGCGACCCAGGCGGCCACTGTCGTGCCCGCCACGCCATCAAGTGTGCGCACCAGCAACTGCCCCAAGGCCCAGGCCAGCCCGCCTGCGGCGACCATGAACAAATAGAGCCAGGCACCGTTGAGCCGGGGTTCGCCGGCAATCAGCATGACGCCGACAAAAGCCAGTGCGATCCCAACCCATTTGAAAGGACCCGGTCGTTCGCTCAACAGCACTGCCCCCAACAGAACAAGAAACGGCACTTCCAGCTGAACAAGCAGGGCGGCGACGGAGGCATCGATGTATTTCAGACCGGTCAGCGTCAAGCTGAACTGGGCCGTGCCGGAGATTGCTGCAATCAAGAAAATGCGACCAAACGAGCCGTTTGGCGGCTTGACGAACCAGACAAGCGCCAGCGCCGTGATGCTGGAGCGTATCGCCATGAGTAGCATGGGTGGGAAATAGTCAATCGCCGCTTTGGCAAAAACTATACCCATGCCCCACGTCAGCGCCACCAAGACGCCCATGAAGTAATCGACGGACCTCAACACCACGAATCTAGCTCTGTTGGCAAAATACTTGACACCTCATTACGCAATGCTAACCGCTGTAGTTCTTTAAGGATAGTTTTGAATCGATTCTACTGAAAAATCCTGTTGGTTTTATCTTCTCCGGGCCGACCCAGCGTCAGCGAATACATTGCACATTGGGTGGTACTTGTCAGGCCCAGACAACTGTGGAGTAAAGAATGACAAAAAGCTGCCGTTGGACATGCCGACAACCCATGTTTCGTTGCCGATAGCATGATGTTCTGACCGATATGGCCAGCTTCTATCAAAACGCCCCGATAAGCATTTGGGTCGAGATACTTCCACATGGTGCGCTCTAGCATGGCCGCAAGGAAGATCACGCATGGTTTATCGTCGGCCCAATCTTGTCCAGCCAGCAATTCCGAGGGCTTGGGCGTCTGATTTGTTGGCAATCGGCCCAGTGAATGCTCCAGGGCCGAATAATGATAGAATCCGGGCTCCAGCCCGTCGACTGATTTCACGTAGACATAGGCTTCGAACGGGTTGCGGGCGCCCCCCGAAGGCGTCATGGACAATGGCAGATCGCATACGCAGTTGCGCGTCTGTCCGGTAATACCCATGCCGGCGAACAAACAATCGGATAGTTCCTGAAGCGTCAGGGCGTGTGGCAAGGATGCACGCACGGTCCTGCGGCGGGCCATCAGTTGAAGCAGGTCATTGTCGATCAAGGCGTTGGGCAACTGGTGTATGTCATTGTACGTGTCGTTCAACTCGTAGAGCTTCGGTGACGGCGTCTTTGCGGCTTTCTCTTGTTGCAGTTCCTCGACCTCCTCGATCGATAAGAACGCGCAGTCCTTTAGGCTGAAGTGCATGAGCGCGGCTGGAATACCCCAATCCCAGCTTTTCAGGAATTCCGACTCAGCGGCAGCCTGATCGGAGTTTTCTGCAACGATCGCAGTCGCTTGGATCATTTCGTTGATCTGCTGTTGTTTCGCTACGGCGCTGCCGTCCTGCAAGAGTTCGATTGCTTCGTCGACGTCGCGCCAATCGTCAAGGGATTGCAGCAGATGCAGCGTGTTTGGGGTGCAGCAAAACACCGATTTGCTGAGGAAGTTGAATGCGACGATTTCGTCGCCCTGGGGGCTTAGAACAAGCGTTTGAGAACCTCGCACCCGCATTGACGTTCACCGGTTGGTCTTTGAAAAAAGAGAGCCACGTTCAGCTGGAACGCGGCTCTTAGGAAATCAGGCTTTGTTCAGGGCGATACCCGGACGGATGAACGCACTCTTGGCCTTGTCCGACGGCGTGGCAACAGCTGGCTTGCTTGAAGTTTGGTTCTGCATAATCGTTCTCCTCATTTATGATGCCATGTCGAATCGAGATGGCAATTCCTTAACTATTGGTTAAGTGGTTAATCAATAGTTAATATTCTGACCGTAATCATGTATGAGTATTCGCGATTTTTGCTAAAATTCCGATGAATCCTATATTAATGAGCGTCACGTGAAGCGGATTTCGCTTACTACTTGATATTATATTGTGAATTTACTCACAAGATTTGTTTTTATTGGGTTTTTTATATTCACCGTTCGATTGATTCGTGCCATATCTTTAATGGGTTGTTTTAACCTGCGCGATGGGGAGATTGGGGCAGATTATGTGCGGGGACGATGTAGAGATTGAGCCGGATGATCTTGGTCAGAGTGAGCCGCCAATGCCTGCTGATAAACGAGACCGAAAACAAGTTGCAGCTTATGTGTGTGATATGACCGGCAGCCTCAAAAAGTTAGCACTCGATGCTGATATGAAGTTCTTGGCCTACCTGCTGGATATGGCGCATATCGAGGCGTTCAACATCATGAATGAATTTGCCAAGGACGGTGAAAAGGACGCCACCTGAACGCTCTCGTCAATTAGGTCAAAAACTGTTCCAGGATATTCTTTCGTTCCATTCTCAGTGCGGCCAACGACTTGCGTTTTTGCAGGTCCAGAGAATTTGTGATCATTGGCCGGATGCTCGGAGAATTGGCCGAATAGATATTGCAACCCTTCAATGCAGCCCGCATGGTCATGTGTGCCGGCAACGGTTCAATAATAACCGGCAGCGACAGGGGGCCTGAGATGCCGCCGACAAGTGCCGTACCGGTTAGTAAAGGCGGGGTAACGGCCAACCACTGGGCGACAATCAGCGACAACTCCTCGGTACCATCGCCAGCAGTGCCGAGGAAATAAAGCCAGTGACGTCGTTCTACAATCAACCCCCGGTGATGGCCTTGGTAGTAGTGCCAGTTTGCAGGATCCTGTGACGATATGTTTGTGACGCGACGAAATGTTTTGAGCGGCCCATCGGTGCGGACGAACATCACCGACCTGGCAATCTCGGCGTTAGCATCCGACATACCGTAATACAGATAATACTTTCCGTCCGATATCGCGGCGAGCGGTTCCGCTGTCAGGTTGGAAACAATCCGCTGCCAGTTCTCATCGGCAAAGTCCAGTGCACCAGATGTGTCAGTCGGAGAGCTTTGCTGGCCCGGATCCTGAAACAGTTCCGTGTCGCGAATGCCGAAATAATTGCAGATCTTGGTCAGGTTCGAAGTATTTGGAATCGCTTCCCCGGTGAGATAGCGATTGAATTGCTGGCGGTTGATGCCCGCCTCGCGGCAGGCTTGTGCAATACTGCCCCGGCGACTGCACAAGTCGCGCAAGTTGGTCGCAATGTTGTCCCGAATGGTCATGAACTGCCCCCTGTCAACCGTTCCTACATACGGCAGTTATCGATAGCACAAGCATATTTCCAACGAACCAACGTTTGCAATGCCGTGCATATATTGGCTCGAAATCCAATGCGATTACGGTCGATTATCCTGAGCCTACAAATAACCTGTACATACTAGAAGCCAAATCTGACATTGCCGCCGGGCTTTACGTTTTTCCCTGTTTGCTGCCGTTCCGTCAGTGGTGGTGTTGGGTGAAAAGGTCGGTCCGCGCCGCGTCTTTGCTGTTCTTACCTGGTTTACCGGAACACTCTTGATCCTCAAACCCGCCAGCGATGCGTTTCGACGGATGTCGATAATGCCGGTCGCAGCAGGCCTGTCCTATGCTGCAACAGTGTTGATGACACGCTAGCTGTGTCGCGAAGAAAGCCCGCTGACGCTTGCATTCGGCGTATCAGAGTGCTGAGACAAGCTGGCTGGCTCCGTTCGACTACACCTACCCGATCTTTGCAACCTTCTGGGACCTGGTCATGTGGGGCAATGTGCCTGATCCGCTGACCTTTGCCGGAATGGCACTCATTGCCGGGTTCGGCTGTTAAATCGCCTGGCGGGAGCGTCAGGACGGTAGAACCGCTGGCAGGAGAGGCCGATCCGTGCCACCGCGAGGCAAACGACCGAGCCGCCTGCAATATTGGTCACTGCCGCCTTACTGAAGAGGCTTGTTCGGAATTCGTCGGTCTCGGGCGGTTCAACCAAGGTCGATATACAACTCGCCGTTTTCGATCCTGGTGGCATAGGTTGTCAAGTCGACACAGACCGGCGCCGAAAGCGCCTTGCCGGTCGGTATGTCAAAGCGACCCTGATGCAGCGGACATTCGATGACAGTGCCGATGACCAGGCCGTCTTCGAGATGTTGTTCCTCGTGAGTGCAGTGGCCGTCGGTGGCAAAGAAGCCTTTTTCGGTGTTGTAGACGCAAAACGTGCGGCTGCCGTGATCAAAGCGGATCAGGTCATCTTCATCGATCTCGTCGGCTGCGCACACGCGGATCCAGTTGCCCATCGCTAAGGCCTCGCAAGCGTCATCGCATGTTCGCGTGTGCGATCTTGGTATATCCACCTTCGGTGATCATGTGCGGTGCCTGGCGAATTGTCCATGCCTTGGTGCTCTTGCCGAGCGAACGGCGAATGACGATGGAGAGCACCTCCAAATTGGTGCGCCAGAACCCCGGATCAGGTTCAGGTATTTGATCTTTCACCGCCTCATTGAGGGCCGGGAGCGCATAGAACGGTACCTGGGGATAGAGGTGGTGTTCAAGATGGTTGTTCATGTTCAAGTAGAGAAACCGGCCAAACCAGGAGGTGCGGAATGAACGGGTGGACTCAATTATTGACGGTGAGTTCTCGCGCAGTTCGGCGTGCTGCAGCATTGTGAAGAGCACCATCACCGGGCCGCCGACGAGGCGTGGAATGACGAAGAAGACCAACGGCCAGGCGTACCCGGCAAGAATCAATGCCGCAATACCGGCATAAACCAGCAGGCAGGCACGTGCGCCCCATTTCAGCTTGGGCAATTCGCCCTCGGGTGTGTATTGCCGCATCATGGGAGTGAAGCGGCCCAGGGCATTCATCACCAGTAGCTTGGCGTAGTACCAGTAGTAGGTGACGTTGGACAGTTCCAGCAGCCAATCCCAAAAATTCATCGGCAGATCGAACGGCATCTGGCCATCCTTGCCGACATGCAGCGTATGGG
>JAEKFU010000451.1 GCA_016522385.1 Pseudomonadota bacterium | reverse complement strand
TAGGAGCCCTGTTCGGCGAACAGGAGGATCGCCGCAGGCCGGAGCAAAAAGCCGAGCCGATTGTTTCAGAGATGTCCAACAGGGACGGGCGTAACCGGGTCGCCGATCAAAACGGCAAGAAGGTCTTGCATCTGAAGTCCAATCAGCTCTGGCACACCGACAGCACATTTCTACCGGTGCCCGCGCTGGCCAACATTCTGACGGCACGTGTTGTACCATCAAGCGGCGGGGAGACAGAGTTCGTTTCTACCCGTGCTGCCTTCACGCGCTTACCGCCGGACTTACAACAAAAGGCCAGGGACTCCATCGTCACCCATCGCTACGCCCATTCGCGCGCCAAGATCTCCAAAGAATTGGCCAGGGAGGAATTGTTCACCATGTGGCCCGACCAGCAGTGGCGTGCCGCGTGGACCAACCCGGTCAACGGCACCGAGGCACTCTATGTCGCCTCCCACGGTTGCAGTATCGACGGCATGTCCGACGACGACTCGGAAGCTTTTCTGGCCGAGTTGACGGCGTTCGCGACCGGGCCTGAGCATGTCTACAGCCATCGCTGGACACTGGGTGACGTGATCGTCTGGGACGAACGGGCGACGCTCCACCGCGGCCGGCCATGGCCCTATGATGAAGAGCGCACCCTGGCCAGTATCTGCATTTCTGTTGGTCCCGATGACGGATTTGACAGCGTGCGCGCGGCTTAGTCGCCGGCCGTAATGGATACTCCTCACTGGAGCTATGCGGGATTATTTCTAAAGCAAGGAAGTCTAAAGCGGTTGTTCGAGCCCCCCTGCGCGAGACCGCATTTCTGTTGTTCATCCATGGACATCTAGGCTCGCGAGAACTTGAGTTGGAGCGATGATCCTTCGGTCTAAAGTGATGCATGTTCTGAACTGGTGAAAATTAATGGAGGATGACAGCTATGCCGATTTCCAAAAGTGCGAAGATTTGCAGCACTGTAGTTTTATGTTCTGGGCTTATGTTTGAGCCAACGATTGTTTTGTCGCAAGATGCCGGCGAACAAGCGATTGCTACACGCCAGGGTTATATGAAGCTCGTACTCTGGGAGGCCGGCCCTCTGTTTGGGATGGCAAAGGGTGATTTGGCCTATGACGCCGAAGCGGCAAAGCAGCACGCTGCAAAACTGAAAACCATATCGCAGTACCCAGTGGGGGGTTTGTTCACAGCTGGCACGTCGAATGCCGACCATCCCGAGAAAACGCGTGCACTGCCAAAGATCTGGGAAAATATGGACGGGTTCGGCAAGGCGTTTACCGATTGGCAGGCTGCGGTTGCCGGCGTCGGCGATGCGGCCGGAAACGGGCAGCCGGCATTAGCCGAGGCGGTTGCAGAAATGGGTAAGTCCTGCGGTGGTTGTCACAAGCCTTTCCGCGCGCCAAAGTCATGATCGGCTGAACCGCCTGATACCCATCATATACGGGCTGGTTCCGTGTTCGCATTTTCCGCAAATGGTTTGTATCCAACACGGCCGTCTTGGGTCAAAGTTGCGCCGAAGCCTGATCCGATCAATCCATTGCCAGCCGGTTAGCATCGGCTTCAAAGTGTATCAACTCTGCCTTATCGTCGGTTGATCGAACAACGGGCGAAATCGTGCCGCGGCCGGTTAGGACAACGTTCTCTCGACGCATGAAGAATTCACGGTCTTCGCCGAGCGACACGTAAGTACCGGACGTGCTTTGGTCCTCAAGATGCACTTTGCCGTCCCGAATAGTTATCGCAGCATGAGTTCGAGACACCCAGGGACGATCGACTATCAAGTCGCACTCCGGGGACCGACCGATGAAAACCTGCATGCCTTCTTTGCATGAGAGTGTTTGATCACCGTACACGAGCAAAACCTGGGCATGCCGGTTAGCTCGCGGTTCAGCCAGATGTTGTTGTTCGTGATCGAAAACAAAGTCGACCTCAGTATTTGGCATGCCGGCATCCCTAAGGAAAGAGTAAACACGGGTAGAAGCGCTCTTGCCTTTCATCGTTATCGTATCGAGAGAGCGGAGACAGCTGCAGTCCGTCTCGAGTAGCCGTTCGACCAAACCTCCGCTAACCAAGACTTCACCTGCTTTGGCCATCGACGCAAGCCGTGCTGTCAGGTTGACGGCATCACCGAAGATGTCGCCGCCTACGTACACTACGTGGCCATAATGGAGTCCGGCGTGAACGGCGTGCGTGTCCACCATCCGAACAGAAAGCATGCGCCTGGCGGCACGAAAAGCCAACGAAGGATCTTCAAACGCGCACAGGACATCGTCTCCTTTTGACCGGATAAAGGATCCATTATGTTGTTCGGCAATCGACCGCATCTGAGCGATGCAATCGGCAATCTGCCGCGCCGCCGCAGTATCGCCAATTGACTCGTAAAGCGGAGTACTGCCGGAAATATCGGCTAGTAAAATCGCGATTTCCGTTTGATCGAGCGGCATTGCCCATTTCCCTGATCAACGCGACGGAATTGTATGTATCGACCAGGTCGGCGAAACACAGCTCCGTTCTTGAACACCATTTGACAGTTCTAAGCGCAACGATGATCTCGTTGAGAGAACTTTTTGTTCGACCACATGATACCATAGCGCTCGGTATCGTGATCGCCAATTTGAACCTGCAATTGCCATGGTATCACGCCAAAGCGCAGCCAACGGAGAAGAGTTACCTAGAGTTCATCAATGCTCCTCGATTTCATCAGCTGCAGTCTTGGCAAGCTTGCAATTCGATTGGAATTTCGCCATGATCGATGAGAAATTTATTTGTACGAGCGCGTCCAATGCTGGCCATCTGCTTCTTTTACCCTGCGTGATGAAGATGGCAACCGATCGCATCGAGCGAGACCATATAGAATCGACGAATAGTTCAGAGAATTGATGGGCAGTGGCGGCGGCTTGCGTATCGAGTAACCAGGAGGCTTGCCGAATGACACCGACAGCGTTTTCCGAATACAAACTTCGCTTTATCACACTTGCCGCCATTTTCGGATTGTCAGCGCCTATGCTCGTCAGCGGCGGGGTGCAGGCTGCGGAGGATCTGCCGAATGCATGCCCGGTAGACGGCTGCAAGGTCGAGATCTCCAGCGTCAAAAAGGCTGGTGACGAGCTTGAACTCACCCTGTCTGCCAGCTTTTCGCCAGATGTCTCAAAGAACCATATACATGTCTGGTGGGGCGATAAGTTTACTGTGAAACAGGCTGGCAGAGGCGCAAAGCCGGTTTATGGAGTGACGAAGGGACAATGGCATCGCCACGATGATTATCCGACCTACGTGACCCAAGGTGCAGCTTCAGTCAGCGCTCGCGATGGTACCTCGAAGCTTTGCGTGAGCGCCGCTGATCTCGACCACAACATTATCGACGTGGCCGTCTATCATTGCGTGGATGTCGCTGATCACCTGCAATAGTCCGGAGCCTGCATGTCACTACCCGCGTTTGTCGGCCGTTACGAAATCCGCAACGAGATCGCAAGGGGAGGCTTCGCAGTCGTTGTCCAGGCATGGGATGAGGAGCTCGAGTCTCTTGTCGCACTCAAGATCCTTCATCAGGAGTTCGCGAAAGTAGAAAATATTCGGCGCAGCTTTCTCGAGGAAGCGCGGTTGTTGCGCCGCATCCGGTCACCGAATGTTGTAACGGTTCACGATCTCGGCCGGCTCAATGACGGGCGACCATATTTTGTAATGGACTTCGCCAATCGCGGAACGCTCGCCCAGCGCCTGGTAGGTGCGCCACAGGGATATTCATTCGATACGCAAAACGTTGCGATGCTGGTCGATTCGATTGCGGACGGGTTGTCGGCCATTCATGAAGCCGGCATCGTGCACCGCGACATCAAGCCAGCCAACATCCTTTTCCAGTTTGCGCTTTGGGACTCATCTCCCGATAGCGAACCGGCTGCCGAGAAAGAAGCTGATCATAAAGAACTCATTGCACCCGATGAGCGTATCATGCTCGGTGATCTTGGAATAGCAAGGGATCTTGTCAAACGCGACAGTATGGAAACCTTGATCGGCGGCACTCCTCACTATGGGGCGCCCGAACAAGCAACTGGCGAGGCCGAGGTCACGCCGTCCGCCGATATCTACTCTGCGACGGCTGTACTCTGGCACGTCTTGGTCGGTGAGCGGCCGCCCGAGACCAAAGACATCTCCAACCATCTCGACGTGTTGCCATCAGTATGGCGCAACGTCATCGCACGTGGCATGTCATATGCGCCCGCGGAGCGGTTCGGCAGTATTGAAAGCTGGCGATCGGCTATACACGATGTGCTGGCTCGAGAAGCGGCGCGGAAAATCGGCGACCTTCCGACACGAGCAGTCAACCATTCCGAAGCATGTCCGTACAAGGGTCTGGCAGCGTATCAATCCGAAGACGCCGCGCATTTTTTTGGCCGAGAAGCTCTGGTTGACGAGCTATTGCGGCGAATCCGGTTGCAGCGGGTCCTGGTCGTCGGCGGACCGTCCGGGAGTGGCAAGTCTTCGCTGGTTCGCGCCGGACTTATACCGGCTGTGCAGGCGGGAGCGCTGCCTGGTGGTGATCAGTGGGCGGTCGTGCTTTTCACGCCGGGACGTGACCCGCTTGCTGAACTGCACTACCAGGTCTCTAAGACCTTGCACTCGGGCGCGCCGAGCGTGTCACTCAACGATCTCATCGATCATCCGGCCGTCGCTCGACATTTGGGCGACGCACACGGGGCGGAGGCCCCGCTCCTGTTGTGCATCGATCAATTCGAAGAGCTGTTTACGCTTGCGCCGGTTGAGCAGCGTCGAAAGTTTGTGGCTGCACTATCCGCAATGACGGATCCCGCAGACAGCCACGTTAAAGTCGTGATTTCCGTCCGAGCCGATTTCTACGGTGTTTGCGCACAAATACCCTGGTTGGCCGAACGCATCACAGAGAACCAAGTGCTGGTCGGCTCAATGACAGAATCTGAACTGCGGCGAGCCATCACTGAGCCCGCCCGGCGCGCCGGCCTGCAACTCGAGCCGCTTTTGGTCGATGCAATCATCGACGAAGCCGGAGACGAGGCCGGCTCACTGCCGCTTGTCGCCCATGCTCTTGTCGAGACTTGGGTTCGACGGCGCGGTCGCACGCTAACGCTTGAAGGTTTCCGCGCCGCCGGCGGCGTTGCGGGCGCTATTAGCCAGACTGCTGACGCGACGTATGAAGAACAGTTTGATACAGCAGAGCGTGAAGCGACAAAGCGGCTGTTCCTTGGGCTTGTGACGCCGGGAGAGGGAACACCGGATACGCGGCGGGTTCTAGAGCTTTCTGAGAATGAGCGAGATTCAGAACCCGAAATCATGCACCAGGTCGTCGAGCGTTTGACCGATGCACGCCTTCTGACGGTCGATAGTACGACCGTTCAGATCGCTCATGAGGCATTGTTGCGCACATGGCCGCGCCTGCGACGCTGGATCGAGGAATCCCGCGATGATTTGAGAACCCGCCAGCGCATCAGCCATGCGGCGGAAGAGTGGGACGATGGTGACCGTGACAGCGATCTCCTCTATCGAGGAACGCCACTACTGTCAGCGCTGGAATGGGTAAACAAGCATCCAGACCAGGCAGGTACTTTGGAGCGTTCCTTCCTGGATGCGTCCAGCGAAGCCAAGAAGACAGCAGAAACGATTGCTGCCGAGCGGCAACGCAAGGCACGTAATGCCCGTCGAGTTGCCGGCGCTGCCTTGTCTCTTCTTTCCGCTGGTGCAATGGTCGCCTCGGTAGTCGCCTACCTGGGGTTCCGGCAGGCGCAAAAAAACGAGCAAATGGCCATATCGGCCACCATTGAGGCCCATGACCGATTTGCCGGTGCACTAGGGGCAGTCGGACACAGTTTGACGGAATCGGATCCCCTGCTGGCCGTCGTCTTAGGCGCGGAGGCGATTGCGCGTGCCGAGCGCGCACCACCTACGCGTGACACTCGAGCGACTCTTGTCGAAGCACGCCAGGTGCTCACAGAAGGCGGACCGGTTCTATTCGGCAGCCCAATCCAAGCTAGCGATGCGCTTGCGATTGCGTTAAGTGCGGATGGTTCTATGCTCGCTACTGCGGACCGGAACGGCAAAATCGCACTAATCAATACCAGAACGCGAGAGACCCTTTCATCTCGGTTTGACGGACATTCAGGCGGCATCCGAGATCTTGATTTCGGGC
>JAEKFU010000049.1 GCA_016522385.1 Pseudomonadota bacterium | reverse complement strand
TCTGTTAGGAATGGGCACGGCAATCTGCGGGTCAGCTTTAAGCCCGTACTGCTTGATGAATGCTGCAACAGCGGCAACTGCCTGGTCTGCATCGCGCTCCATCGTCGCAAGAATGGTCTGCAATTCCGCCCGCAGTCACTATTCCAATTCTGACAAGATCTCCTCACCTCAAGCACATGAAAAAAACTCCGACTTGGTTGCACTTATGCTTGCAAGACTCCAATTCGAAATCAATTGACTGAATACTTAACGTCGAGCTAGAGGCGATCTGCCAAGGGGGTTTACCAATCATACAATGATGTTATATAAATATAACATGACCCGCTGCTATTGGGGCTGTTCGGGTCGGTAATCTGCAAATCCAATATTGGCGATAGGTCGACGCAAAGATTGAGAACCCATGACAGCCGCGCCACCAGTATTGTTTGAAATGCTTCGCTCCTTCACAACCCTGGCAAGCGGATTGAACCTGTCGCAGACGGCAAACGAACTGGGCGTGACGCGACAGACAGTGCGGCGTCACATCGACGCACTTGAGGCGATTAGAGGCAGGAAACTGTTCGAAATATCCGACCGACAATATGCCTTAACGCCATTTGGTGCACAGGCGCTTACGGAAGCAAAAACGGTGCTCGCCAAGGCCAACTCATGGCTCGCCGGCGAAGCAGTAACTCAGGATGGACTTGCGCATGTCGCACACAACCTCGATGATGGCAGTTCATTTCACGCACAACAACATCCACTCAATGCGGTTTGGTCTTTCGGCGTCCCCTTGATGCAGCAAGGTGCCCAAATCTGGGTATCGTCTCAAGCCCAGTTGGAACATCGTGCGATGAAAAAACTGCGCCCTTATCTTGTGGTCTATCGCAAGCTGCGCGATGACTGGCTCTGTGTGGAAATCGGCGAGAAATCTTCCTATGCGACATGGCTCGGATGGACCTGGGCGAAAAGTGCAATTGGTTCAAGCTTGCAGGACGATGCAATGCACACGCCGTCTGACCGCTTCGTCATCGAAGCCTACAACGCCGTCAACCAGAATGGCAGCATTCGATACGACCATGTCCACACGCAACTTCCCAGAAAGAAAGGCGAGGCATTAAATCCGGTCAGCTATCAACGATTGGTGCTGGCCTGTCTGTTTCCCAATGGACAGCCAGCCCTCGCCACCTTGCTGGCTAGGACCGACCGCATCAAGATCGAAGGGCTTGACACGACACGGATTCCGGCGACGCCGAAAGCAAACCAGATGGAATTTGCAATCTGATCGCCCTTAATCACTCCGCGAAAAAACCTACTGCAAATGGCCGCTTAGGCGTTAGAGTGTCATTGTTACTCCTCATCGAGAGCGGAGCGGATACATGTCAGTGGAAGATACGTTATCAACGGTTCAATATATTGGCGCCATTACTGAAATGGCGACCTCGCTCGGTGTTCATCTGCGGGTCGGAACGAATTTCGACGAATTTCGTGACATCCCGAAGAGCCAGCCGCAAAGAGCGCCGATCGCTCCGATTTTTGATCCCGATTTCAGTGACATCTCGTCGTCCAACGGGTTTTGGGTGTCGGGCTGCAACGACGTTGGCGAGATCGTGCACACCCAGGCAATGTGTCTAATCGACCTTAGCGGCTCCAATCTCGCAGAACATATGCAGACCCGTTTGGGTGATTATCGACCTCACGGCGACAAGATCAACGCCGATCAATCGCATTGCATCCTAACGCCTGCTGCGTCAGCCATAACGGGAAAGGTGGCATACCACGGTGAGTTGTGGCTCAAGGGCGGTCCTAATGGTTATCGCGGCGGTTGTCTCGCCGCCATCCTGCCCCGCCTGGTGCTGGCGACTAGCCTCCTGCGCTGGCCGCTGGACTTCATCATTGGCATTATGGAGCCGATAGCTGTCTGCAGAGGCCTGGCAGCTCGAGAAGGATACATGCATGTCGAACAGCACAGCATCCTATGGAACCAGCCCGGAGCGTCAGTTCCGTTCGAGGAATGGATTGTGTGGATGAGTGGAGACGATGCGAGATTCAATCTGCGCGTGCCACCGGAAACGCTGCGTGAGCTTTTCGAGACCGCCGGACCCAAAGCACCCAGCATCCCGAAGGAAGCCGCCTGATCGAAACGTCTCAGGTCAGGTCTGGTTCTACGCCGGCCCACCCTTCTTGGCGAAATGCTCGCAAGGAATCATCACGCCAGGTGGTTGGCGTGCAAACACTACTTGCGCCGAAGCTAACGACGACGCGCTATTCCTGCGCAGCCGCATCTCTCTGCCGTCCGGCACCAGCCTGCCGATAGCCCTTCGGGTGCAGTAGCCACGCAAGCGCCACCGCCGCCAGCACCGCGCCAATGCACTGCGCCAGGATGAAAGCCGGTGCGTGAATCGGCCTGATGCCCGAAAATGTATCGGTAAATGAGCGAGCCAGAGTGACCGCTGGATTGGCAAAACTCGTCGAAGCGGTGAACCAATATGCGGCTGTGATATAGAGCCCGACCATCCAGCCCACTCCTTCGGGACGCCAGCGAAGCGCCGCAAAGATCGTGCCCACCAGACCAAATGTCGCCACCACTTCAGCCAGCCACTGTGCCAGCCCACTGCGAGACGTTGAAGAAAATTGCCATATCGCCTCTTCAAACATGCCATGGGCAAGCATCATGCCAAACAGGCCCCCGGCACATTGCGCAACGACATACATCGCCGCCGTCGACGACTGCAGCTCTCGCCGGATCAGGAACGCCAGCGTTACTGCGGGATTCAAATGGGCGCCCGATACTGGCCCAAGTGCTGTGATCAACACCACAAGGATGGCACCAGTCGGGATCGTGTTGCCGAGCAGGGCAATGGCGATATTCCCGCCGGCCAACCGCTCAGCCATAATTCCTGAACCGATGACCGTCGCCAACAGTATCGCAGTGCCACCGAACTCTGCAGCAATTCGCCGCGACAGGTCGATTTCCTGCATCATCCTTCCCAGTCCCCCGCCATCCACGCAAGCCAGCCACAAACAAAATTACAAACCGTCATGCACAAAGCAACCCCTCCCGCCATCCAACAGATGCTGGCTGCGTCGGAAAGTTCCCTTAGTTTGGCGACATTGCAATCTCATGACAGTCATCGACTTCCTCACAGCCCTTGACGGCCCGATTCCGAGCAACAAATTGATCCCGTGATCTTTGCCAAACGTGTTCTAACCAGATGACCAGCAGGCCACAGGGACGCCTCGCACAGGTGACCGGCAAAAGCGTATCGTTTCAGATCGGCGTGGGTCCGCTCCACGCCAACCACCCGATAGCAGGACACTCTTGGACTGGTTGACGGGGAAAAGGCTGGGCCAACTATTTGATATGCTCCCTAGATTGACCCCTGGGCGGTTTCGATCAGCCACCGGCGCACGACTTCGGCTTGCGGCGAAAGCTCAGTATCGCTTGACCAGATCAAGAAAAATCCGGCCTGCGATTTCCAGCTCCACGACCCGATCTGAACCAGCAGTTTTTGCTCAAGCAGAGTCCTGGTGACATGCCTCCAGCCCATCGCAATACCCTCGCCCGCCATCGCTGTTTGGATCACCAGAGCATAATCATTGAGCCGCAAGCCTTCGCCCCGGTCGTGGTAGGCGACGTTCATTGCTGCGAACCAGTCCTTCCATGTCGGGCGTGGACGATAGGGTTCGTCAAGATGGATCAAGCGGTGTGTTGCCAGGGCTTCAAGTGAGGAGATTTCAGGATGCGCCTCGGCGAACCGCGGACTGGCAACCGGGATCAATTCCTCTTCCGCAATAAGCGCCGATGCATAGCCGCGCCAATCGCCATAGCCCCTGCGCACGCCGAGACTCACGCCTTCCTGGGCAAGATCAAGATCCTTGTCCGTCGTCTGCAGCCTGAGGTCGATGTCATTGTGCAGCAGGTGAAACTTCGCCAGCCTAGGCACCATCCAGTAGGTCGCGAAGGCAGTTGAGACCGACAGTGTGACATGGCTTTGATGGCCCTGTCGGCGCAGTGCTCTCGCGGTCTCCAAAATGCGAGCAAACCCTGAAGAAACGTCGTGATAGAGAATCTCCCCGGCTTCGGTCAGAGACACCGAACGGTGCCCACGGGCAAACAAACGCGCACCAAGCGTCGTCTCCAGCTGACGGATTGCTAGACTGACCGCAGGTTGAGAAACGTTCAGTTCCTGCGCGGCCCTTGTGAAGGAACTGTGCCGGGCGGCTGCTTCGAAAACCAGCAGATGATGTGGTGAATGCACCAGATCGTGGAGCTCTCGCATAATTCCAACTTATGCGATGGCTCAACTTTTTTGAAGGTTACATTCGAACGGATATAACCTAATTTCGTCGCGTTGGCTGTATGTTTATATAGGATGAGGCAGCATGGGCAATCCGAGGCGCCGCGCAAGTGCGCGCAGGGCCGAGCGGGCAGACCGATCGAGATTGGGTGCGTCTGGGGCCACTCCAGCTTATGTCAAACGCCAGGTTCCCTTTTACGAATTCCTGGGCGAAGAAGGTTTGGTCAAACTCGAGGACCAGGCCGAGTGGCTGATCCAAGAGATCGGTCTTGAATTTCGCGAAGACCCCCAGGCGCTTCAGGCATGGAAAACCGCCGGCGCCGACGTAAACGGCACTAGGGTGCGAGCCCCCAAAGGCATGGTCCGCGAGCTATGCAAGACCGCGCCTGCGCAGTTTACCCAGCTGTCCCGCAACCCGGAACGCACAGTCCACATTGGCGGCAGCAACCAGGTCTTCGCGCCAGTCTATGGCCCGCCATTCGTGCGCGACCTCGAACACGGCCGGCGCTATGGATCGATCAACGACTTCGAAAAACTCGTTAAGCTGACATACATGCTGCCCGGTCTGCATCACAACGGATTGGTGACCTGCGAGCCATGCGATGTACCAGTGTCCAAACGCCATTTGGACATGCTCTACAACCACATGCGCTTTTCCGACAAACCGCATCTCGGCGCGATCACCGAAAAGAGCCGCGCTGAGGACTCGGTGGCCATGGCCCGTGTGCTGCACGGCACGGAGACGTTGGAGAACAACTGTGTTGTCATGGGAAATGTCAACACCAACTCGCCACTCCTTGTTGACAAGGTGGTTACCGAGGCGATCCAGGTCTATTGCGGTGCTGGCCAGGGCATCGTCGTTGTTCCCTTCATTCTGTCTGGCGCCATGGGTCCGGTCTCAACCGCCGCGTCCATCGCTCAGGCGCTGGCCGAAGCCATGATGTGCTGCGCCTACAGCCAGCTGGTCAGGCCAGGTGCACCCTTCGTCCTCGGCAATTTCCTATCCTCCATGAGCCTCAAATCCGGCGCCCCGACCTTCGGTATGCCCGAACCAGTTATGTCAAACTACATCGTCGGCCAGCTGGCCCGCCGGCTGAACTTGCCGCTTAGATGCGGCGGCGCCTTGACCGCATCGAAAACCGCCGACGCACAGGCCGCCTACGAAAGCGCCGATTCAATGCACTCCACCGTACTTGCCGGCGCCAATTTTATCCTCCACTCCGCCGGCTGGTTGGAAGGCGGGCTGTGCACGGGTTTTGAAAAACTGGTCATGGATGCCGACCGCCTCGCTGCCTATCAGGTCATGCTGTCCGGTTTGCCGACGGACGAAAATGCCCTTGCCCGCGATGCCTATAGCGAGGTCGAACCAGCCGGGCATTTCCTCGGCTGCAGTCACACCATGCAGAACTACCAGACGGCCTTCTATGAGTCTGCTCTCAGCGACAGCGAGAACGTGGAGAGCTGGGAAGAACGCGGTGCCAAGGACATGCAACAGCGGGCCTATGATCGCTGGACCCAAATGTTGAAGGACTACGAGGCCCCACCGATCGACCCTGCCGTCGATGAGGCACTCAAGGACTTTGTGGCCCGTCGCAAGAGCGAGTTGCCAGACGCCTGGTATTAGTCGCGATTAACAATCGCGAGAATTCGGGAAAAGAGGACAATTTCATGGAAACCAGTGCAAAGGTGGTCATTGTCGGCGGCGGCGTTGTCGGTTGCTCTATCCTGTTCCATCTGGCGAAATTCGGTTGGAAAGATGTCATCCTGCTTGAGCGTAACGAGCTGACGTCCGGATCATCCTGGCATGCCGCTGGCCAGATCCACACCATTTCTTCCGATCCCAACATCTCGCGTCTGCAGGGTTACACGATCAATCTCTACAAGGAAATCGAAGAGGTGTCCGGCCAGTCAATCGGACTTCACTCAACCGGCGGGTTCTACTTGGCGTCTAACGAAACCTGGCATGACTATCTCAAGCGAGAACGCTCGAAAGCGCGATACATGGGCCTCGACCAGGAATTCATCAGCGTCGAGGAAGCCGCCCGTCGCCACCCGTTGATCGATCCCTCGCGCTATATCGCCGCCCTTTGGGACCCGCTCGATGGTGACATTGACCCTTCAGGCGTCACCTATGCCTATGCCAAGTCAGCCAAGGTGCATGGCGGCAAATATTACACACACACACCTGTGATCGAAACCAACCAGAGGCCAGACGGCACCTGGGATGTGGTAACTAAACAGGGCAGTATTCATACCGAGATGGTCGTCAATGCCGGCGGTCTGTGGGCGCGTGAGGTTGGCCATTTGGCCGGTCTTCATTTGCCGGTCCAGCCGATGGAGCATCACTACCTAATTACCGAGGACATCCCTGAAATCGTCGCGCGCGGCGATCAACGCCTGCCGGCCGGCATCGACTATGAAGGCAACATGTATTTCCGCCAGGAAGGACAGGGCATGCTACTCGGCACCTATGAGCCGCGCGCCACCGCCTGGTCGGTAGGCGGTACGCCACAGGATTTTGGCCATGAACTACTTGAGCCGAAACTGGACAACATCGCCGACCGGCTCCAACTTGGTTTCGAACGCATCCCCGCGCTTGAGCGGGCAGGAATCAAGAACATCATCAATGGTCCGTTTACGTTTGGACCGGATGGCAACCCGATGATCGGGCCGGTACCGGGTGTGAAGAACTATTGGATCGCCGTCGGCGTCATGGCCGGCTTCTGCCAAGCCGGCGGCGTTGGACTTTGCATGGCCGAGTGGATGATTGACGGCGAACCGTCAATCGACGTCTGGGCCATGGACGTTGCCCGGTTCGGCGAATTCGCAACACCGGAATGGGGCACGATCAAGTCGTCGGAGAACTACGAACGGCGCTTTGTGATGACCTTCCCGAATGAAACCCTGCCCAAGGGACGCAATCAGAAGACCACCGCTCTCTATGACAGGTTAGTCGCCAGAGGCGCCGTGATGGAACAGTCCTTTGGCCTGGAAAATGCCCTGTGGTTCGCCGATGGGCCCGATGACGCCCATGAAGAGCCAACGTTCCGTCGCTCCCGCGCTCACGATTACGTCGCGCGCGAAATCAAGACGGAGCGCGAGGCTGTTGGTTGCGTGGAAATCGCCAATTTTGCCAAGCACGAGTTCCGCGGCCCCGGCGCGCGTGCATTCCTCGACCGCATCCTGGCTGGCCGTATACCAAAACGGGGTCGACTGAACTTAACACCAATGCTCACACCGAAGGGCAAGCTTTATGGCGACCTGACGGTAGCGTGCCTCGACGAAGATCAATTCATGCTGATCGGCTCGGGCGCGATGCAGGAAGCCCACCGCCGTTGGTTCGAGCATCGTCTGCCGGACAGCGGCGTCGCATATGCAAATCTGTCCGATGCCTTGCACGGCATCGCGATCTCCGGACCCAACTCGCGCGACCTGCTGGCCCGCATCAGCCGCGATGATGTCTCGGCTGATGCGATCAAGTTTCGCGATGTCCGTAAGACCTTCGTCGGCGGGGTACCTGCCATACTGGCCCGTGTTTCATTCTCCGGAGAACTGGGCTTTGAGATCCACGTCGCGCCGCAATACCAGCTCCGCCTGGCCGAAGCGATTGAAGCCGCTGGCGCTGATCTGGGACTCAGGTGGTATGGCGCGCGGGCATTGATGAGCATGCGTTTGGAGAAGGGCTGGGGTGCCTGGACACTTGATTTTCGACCAGACTTTACCGCCGCTGAGAGTGGTCTAGAAGCCTTCATAGACTGGGACAAAGAATTCATCGGCAAGGACGCGGCAATGAAGGAACGCAAGGCGGGCCCGATGAAGAAACTGGTCACACTCGTCATAGAGACCGACGACATAGATATCAGCAATGATGAAGCCATCCTGCATGACGGCAATTCCGTCGGCTATGTCTCATCCGGCGGTTATGCTCATTATGTCGCAAAGTCGATGGCTCTCGGCTATGTACCTGCCGAGCTGGCCAAAGGCGGCCAGTCACTACACGTTGAGATCAACGGCACGATGTACGCCGCCGAAGTGCAGGCTGAGCCACTCTACGATCCCGATGGCAGCAGGATGAGAGCGTAGTCCTATCTGTCAAGCAACTGGGTCTTGGCGGCGCTGGACCACAGCACCGAAGTTTATCAGCAACAGGAATGCAGTGCGATGTTGATCGGCCTTAGCCACACTTAGCCTGCATTTGCCACTTGTCGCCCGAGTGCCGGGCCGTACCCGGCACGATACGGCTCTTGGTACTGCCCGAACATGCAAAATGACGAACCGTCGAGGAGCCGATCTGTTCGACGATCTTGCGGTCGCCTTCATCGCCGCCGAGAGCCCTGCCACCTTGGCCGGCAACCGTCACGTCATAGGCATCCTGCGTCGCGCGATAGGTGAGACCGACATCGTAAGGCTTGCCATTGAAGACCACCGGCTCGGTGTGGGTCTTGCCGCTCGAATAGGGTGAGGACACCACCCTGACATTGTTCGTCTTGGTGCAACCAACCAGAACAGCCACCACAATCATCATCGCTGCAATGGGCCGCATCACCATCACCTCAATTGCGGCGCACCGGCCTCCCGATGCGCGATTTAATTCTTCACGGCGCGCTTGCACCGTGGCACAAGCAGGCCTTCTAGCATAACAGACGCCCAAGAACATGACTGAATTCGATCCGTCAGATAAGTTGTCCGAACGCGCATCGCGCGTTGAAGAGGCGATCATCATCCAAATGGCGCAGAAGGCTCGCGATCTGCGCGCCAACGGTCTTGACGTCGTCAGTCTGACCATTGGTGAACCGGATTTTGATACGCCTCGCCATATCTGCCAGGCCGCCAAACGGGCCATGGACGAGGGCTTTACCCACTATGCGCCAATTGCCGGCTTTCCCGAACTTCGCAGTGCTCTGGCAAAAAAGCTGAAAGATGAAAACGGGCTCGACTATGATGCATCGGAGATCGTCCTGTCGAACGGCGCCAAACAATCGATCACCAACGCTGTTTTTGCGCTTATCGATCCAGGTGATGAGGTCATCCTGCTGGCGCCGTACTGGGTTGCCTATGAAGGCATCATCGAAATGGCCGACGGTGTTCCCAAGGTCCTGCACGCTGGTATTGAAGACGATTTCAAGGTCCCCGCAAGCCGAATCGCCGAAGCGCTCGGTGAGCGTACCAAGCTGATCATTCTCAACACGCCGAACAACCCCACTGGCGCCGTCTATACCCGCCAGGAGATGCAAGCTATCGCCGACATCCTGGCGCCCCATCCGCGCGCCTTCCTGCTGTGTGATGAAATCTACGAATATATCCTGTTTGAAGGCACCCATACATCCTTTGCCGCCCTTCCTGGCATGCGCCAGCGGACCATCACCGTGAACGGTTTCTCAAAGGGCTTTGCCATGACCGGCTGGCGGCTCGGCTACGCCGCCGCCGCCGCACCGGTCGCCCGCGCCATCGCCAAGGTCCAGGGCACGTTTACCGCTGGCGCCAATGCGTTCGTCCAGCGTGCCGCCATTGCCGCCCTCGCCGGCGACCGCGGCGACGTCGAGCAAATGCGCCTCAGTTACATGCGCCGCCGTGACCTGATGCTGAACGCGCTGGCCACTATACCGGGGATCAAGGTGGCCGAGCCGAAAGGCGCCTTTTACATGTTCGCCGACATGGGCATCTACCTGGGCAAGACCGCCGGCAACCGGCATATCGCAACCGCGGCGGACCTTGCCGACTGGTTGTTGGAAAAACACCTGGTCGCCACGGTCCCCGGTTCGGCCTTCGGCAACCCCAACTGCATCCGCCTGTCGTTTGCCGCCAGTGATGAAGACATCAAGACCGGGCTTAACCGCATGGCGGCAGGGCTGGCCGAACTGGAATAGAAGGGACAAGCTTTCTGTCAACCACGGGGGAGTTAGACATGCACACCGGGACCGCGTCTGACATCAACACGCGGCACTCCTGTTGCATTTGTGGCGGTTCGGAATTCGTTCCCGGCCCGCTTGGGCGCTCGGCTGCCGGTGGTCTGCCGCCGAAATGCGCCGTTTGCGGTTCGCTTGAGCGTCACCGCATTGTCCGGCAAGTCTACGATGCAGTACCGAGTGACATTCTTGCTTCGGCCGTTGCACTGCAATTTTCCGACGATCCGGCATCACCTAAGGAACGGTTTCAATCTGTCGAAATCTCCCAGTTCGGCCGCGATAACAGCCTTGACATGACCCGTATCGACCGCGATGACGCAAGCTACGACTGGATCATTGCCAACCATGTACTGGAGCATGTCCACGACGACCATGCTGCAATCCGCGAGCTACTGCGAGTCGTTTCAGATAACGGTGTCATACAGCTGACCGTGCCGACACCGTCTACGGCTCTGGAAACCTGGGAACTTCCGGAACCTGATCCGGAAAGCTTCGATCACTGGCGCGGCTATGGCAGCGATCTGCCTTTGAGATTGGCCGCCGAACTAAACGGTAGCTTTGGACTACAGGTTGTATGCCGTGACACCCCGACCGACGGTTGGGATGTGGTTTACCTGTTCACCAAGTCTCATGCCACAATGCTGAAAATCGGCAAGGCTCTGCTCAAAGCTGGCCTGCCTACGCTGCGTTGTGCCTAATATCCGACGCCGCACCGGTCCCGTCAGTGTGACTGCTCTAGCGCAGGAACAGAATTGAAATTGCACTTCCGCTGATTCATGCGAATATTTCGCCATGAACAAGCCGGTTTCGCAGTTTGACACCTCCGCCACGCTCACCATTCTGCGCCACCTCGAGCGCAAGGTATTGTGGCTCTCTTCACAGATAATCCATCACGCCAATCATCAGCGCGAAAACGTCGATGGTTTGAAGGTCGGCGGCCACCAGGCCTCCTGTGCCTCGATAACCTCAATCATGACGGCATTGTATTTCTCTGTCCTGCGGCCCGAGGACCGGGTCGCTGTCAAGCCGCACGCCAGCCCGGTGTTCCACGCGATCCAATATCTGTTCGGCAATCAGACGCTCGAAAAATTGCAGGATTTCCGGGGACTAAAGGGCGCGCAGTCCTATCCGTCCCGAACCAAGGACGTTGACGACGTCGACTTCTCGACCGGCTCAGTCGGCCTTGGCGTCGCCATGACGGCTTTTGCCAGCCTGGTGCAGGATTATATCCATGCCAAGGATTGGGGAACTGCCTGGCCGGTTGGCCGCATGGTTGCTCTGGTCGGCGATGCCGAGCTCGATGAGGGCAACATCTATGAGGCGCTGATTGACGGCTGGAAACATGATCTGAAAAACACCTGGTGGATCATCGACTACAATCGTCAGAGCCTCGACGCCGTCATCAAGGAGCCGCTGACGCCGAAAGTCCAAACGACCTTTGAGAACATGGGTTGGAGGGTCGTTACCCTGAAATTCGGCAAGAAACTGGAGAAAATTCGCAGTCAGCCCGGCGGCCAGGCGATCCTCAACTGGATCGAGGATTGCGACAACGCGCTTTATTCTGCATTGACTTTCCAGGGTGCCGATGGTTGGCGCCAGCAGCTCATGCAAGATTTAAAAAACTCTCTAAAAAGCATTAAAATAATTGAAAAAATGTCAGATGAAAATCTCGCTGACCTTATGACAGATCTCGGCGGTCATTGCCTGGAATCGCTGCTGGAGGCTTTTGCAGCCGCCACCGACGAGCGGCCGACCTGCTTCATCTGCTACACCATCAAAGGTCATCGCCTGCCGCTGGCTGGCCATAAGGACAACCACGCCGGTCTGATGACGCCCCAGCAGATGGCCGATTTTCGGGCGCAAAATGACATTGGCAACGGTGAGGAATGGTCGACCACAGCCGGACTCGACGTATCGCCGCACAAGATCGAACAATTTCTCGCTCAGGTTCCGTTCAATTTAAAGGGCCCGCGCCATCTCAAGGCAATTCCCGTTCCGGTCGGTACACTGCCGCTGCCCGAGATCAGGGGTTCGATGTCCACGCAACAGGGATTTGGTCTCCTGTTGCAGGAAATCGCCCGCTCCGATACCGAGCTGGCTGATCGCATCGTGACCACATCGCCGGATGTCACCGTTTCGACCAATCTGGGACCGTGGGTCAACCGCCGGGGCATCTTCGCCCGCAAGGAAACCGAGGATGTCTTCCAGTCGCGCAAGCTCATGTCGGCCCAGCGGTGGCACATGGGACCGAGCGGCCAGCACATCGAACTCGGCATTGCAGAAAACAACCTGTTCATCTTGCTCGCAGCACTCGGGCTCAGCCACGACCTGTTCGGCGAACGCCTCTTACCCATCGGCACACTCTATGATCCCTTCATCGCGCGCGGCCTCGATGCCCTCAACTATGCCTGTTATCAGGATGCCCGCTTCATCCTCGCTGCTACACCATCTGGTATCACGCTCGCCCCGGAAGGCGGCGCCCATCAGTCCGTTGGCACGCCGCTTGTCGGCATGGCCCAGGACGGCATCGCCAGCTTTGAGCCGGCTTACATCGATGAACTTGCAGCAATCCTGCAATGGGCACTGGAATATATCCAACGTGAGCCGAACACCGCCGGTGCCGATGATTGGCTGCATGAGCGCGAAGGCGGCTCGGTCTATCTGCGCCTGACGACCCGTTCCCTTGACCAGCCGATACGTGCAATGGATCAGGCTTTGCGTGACGGCATCATCCAGGGCGGCTACTGGCTGCGCGAGCCGGCCGACGGCGCCGCCTTGGCGATTGCCTATCAGGGGGCGGTGGCCGATCAGGCGGCAAATGCCATGGGCGATCTGCTTAACCGTTTTCCCGGCGCCGGCCTGCTTGCGGTCACTTCCGCCGATCGGCTGAATGCCGGCTGGAAAGCCGCACAAACCGCTCAGCAGCATGGCAAACGCGATCAGTCCTATGTCGAGAGTCTGCTGGCTCCGCTCGACCGCCAGGCGCAGATTATCACCGTGATCGACGGACACCCGGCCACCCTGTCATGGCTTGGCGGCGTGCATGGCCACAAGGTCCAGGCGCTCGGGGTAGAACATTTCGGCCAAACCGGAACCATAGACGACCTCTACGCCAATTACCGCATCGACAAGGCCGCGATCATCGAAGCAGCCTTGGCGACAGTCAAGCCGCGCAAACTGGCACCTTGACCACGGACCCGGGCTGTCCGAAATAGTACGTAACAATTTGCAACAGCTGCTTAAAGGACCGCGCCATGACACCCTTTTTCGTTCAGATCAAGACCGAACTCGGCAAGGCCTACGATGTTGCAACAGCGCTAGCGGATACCGAGATCGCCTCGGAGATTTATTCAACCGCCGGCGGCTATGATCTGTTGGTGAAGTTCTATCTCAAGGAGGATCAGGACGTCGGCCATTTTATCAATGAGAAAGTCCACTCGATCCCTGGCGTCAAGGACACCTATACGATCGTCACCTACCGCGCGTTCTAACCGTCATAATCGACGACCAGCTTGTCGGTCTTTGGGTGCGATTGGCAGGTAAGGATATAGCCAGCCGCGATCTCGTCCGGTTCCAGGCCATAGACGACGTCCATCTCAACCTCACCTTCGAGCAATTTTGCCTTGCAGGTGCAACACACACCACCCTTGCAGGAAAACGGCACGTCGATACCGGCCGATTGCGCCATATCAAGGATCGCTGCACCGGAAAACGGCACCGGAATTTTGCTGTGCATGCCACGCAGGATGATCTCAACCTCGGCCGCCTGGGCATCGATCGGAGACCGGCTCGGTGTCGCGACGGCGCTCGCGAACGGTCGGTCCCCGAAGCTTTCGATCTTGATCCGCTCTTCCGCCAGCCCGGCCGCGACAAGCGCCAACTTGCCCCCATCCATCACCGGCCCCGGCCCACAGATGAAGGCCCAGTCCAGATGGTCGATATCCACCAACCGCGCAGCAAGTTCGGCGATTTTGGCCTCGTCCAGCAATCCACTCAGCAGTTCGGCACTGGCAGCTTCATCGGACAAGACATGGAATATGCACAACCGATCCAGATAGCGATCCTTCAGATCCGCCAGCGCCCCTTGGAAGATGATGTCGCGCTGGCGTCTGTTGCCATAGATCAAGGTGATCAATGACGCCGGTTCGGCTGCCAGGATGGTCGCGATATTGGAGATCACCGGCGTAATGCCGGACCCTGCTGCGATGAATAGATAGTTCTTGCCCTCACTGCCATTAAGCGGGGCATGAAACCGGCCCATTGGCGGCATCACTTCAAGGCTGTCGCCGGCTTTGAGCCGATCGTTAACAAAACCGGAAAATCGCCCACCTGGCATTTTCTTCACACAAACCCGCAACTCACCCGCATCGGGCGCCACACAGACCGAATAGGGCCGACGCAGATCCTGTCCGTCCACCTTGGTGCGCAAGGTCAGATACTGGCCTTGTGTGAACCGGTAAGTCTCGGTCAGATCATCCGGCACGGCAAACGCAACCGATGTCGCCGCATCGGTCTCCCTGCGTACCTCTTTCACGGTCAATGTATGAAATTGCGGGCGGGCCATCTGGGTACCTTAGGATCTTTGGGCAATTAGGGTCGCGGTGCTGGCGCGACCCGTACGGTCTTTGGCCAACCCTGAGGGGCGTTGTGGGCATACGCCCTTAAAGCCGCTCAAAGTGACGTCCGGAAGTGGCATGGGCCATGTCCTTTCGAGATTTGACAGGATTGGTCCATCTTCAGGAATGTGCGTCGTTGAATATGCCAGCATGTCCTTCCTCCTCACATTCCTGAACCTGAACCAATTCAGTCAAAAATAGCATTGCAAACCCAACCGTACGCAGGTCTTAGATGCATTTGAAATGATCGAATGGCTCGCGGCAGGCCTGGCAGCGCCAAATTGCCTTGCAGGCAGTTGAGCCGAATTCCGAGACCAGCGCGGTCTCAGATGAACCGCAGTGCGGGCATTCGGTCGCACTGGCATCTTCGAACAAGGCACGTTTACTCGCCGTTTTTTGCGGCGGTGCAATCCCGAATGCCCGGAGATTTTCACGGCCCTGGTCGGTCATCCAGTCCGTCGTCCAGGGCGGCGACAGCGTTACGGTTAGCCGGGCATCGGTCAGACCGGCTTCGTCAAGCGCCGACCTTATATCCTGTTCGATTTGTTGACCTGCCGGGCATCCCGAGTAGGTCGGCGTGATGACCACCTCCACCCCGTTATCATCGAGCCGAACCTCGCGTACGATGCCCAGATCGACGACCGAAATCACCGGAATCTCCGGATCCATCACACCGTGCAATGCATTCCACGCCGCATACAGGTCCTGGTTTGGTTTGCTCACCGACTTCCCTACCACTGAGCCTCCGGGTCGCAGCGCGCCACCGATTGCATTTCGCTCACAATGTAGCTCAGGCCTTCGCCGTGGCGACCGGCGCGTCCGCCGGAGGGCATCCAGTCATCTTCCGGTACTGTCAGTGTGGCACGCTCCAGCACGGCCTGAATCGACCCGAGCCAGTCGGCTTTCACATCGTCGAATGGCGGCAGCACCCCTGCCGATATCATCCGCAGATCGATCTCATCGGCCATAAACAACTCGTGCACAAAAGGCCACAGTGCCACCAGCGCCTTTTCCATCCGGTTGTGACTTTCCTCAGTGCCATCGCCGAGCCGCACTACCCATTCGCCAGTATGGCGCACATGATAAGCCATTTCCCGTTCCGCCTTGGCAGCGATCTCGGCCAGATCCGTCTCGCTGCCGGCGGCCATGCCGGCATACAGCGCACGCGCATATGCTGAAAAGAAGAATTGGCGCAGCACGGTTTGCGCAAAGTCACCATTCGGCTGTTCGACGAGCAGACAATTGCGGAATTCATCAGCATTACGAAAATAGGCCAGCCTGTCCTCATCGCGCCCCTGGCCTTCTATCCGGCCGGCAAAGTCGAGAAACAACCGCGCCTGGCCGACCAGATCCAGCGCCTGGTTCTGCAGCGCAATATCGAGTTCGACCGTCGGACCGCGGGCATTCCAGCCCGCCAATTGCTGGCCAAGGATCAGAGCGCTATCACCGAGCCGCAAAGCGGTTTCGAATAAATCGTTATTGTTCGGCATCGACCGGGCGGATTCCGCAACAGCAGCCATTATCTAGATAAACTCCACATCGTCTGGCACGTCGTAGAAGGTCGGGTGCCGGTAGATCTTGCTGTCGGCAGGATCGTACAGTTCGCCCTTGTTTTCCGGCGCCGAGGCCGTGATCGTTTGTGACGGCACCACCCAGATCGATGATCCCTCGCCACGCCGTGTAAACACGTCGCGGGCATTCTCCAAAGCCATTTTGGCATCGGCGGCATGCAGTGATCCGGCATGAACATGCGACAGTCCCTGGCGCGACCGGATAAACACTTCAAAGAGCGGCCATACGGTTTTTTCAGTCATGGATCTTATGCCGCCTGTTGGGTTGTGCGAGCCCGCTGTTTGGCGGCAAAAGCAACAGCCGCTTCGCGCACCCAGACTCCATCTTCATGGGCGTTTCGCCGATGCGCCATGCGCTGCCGGTTACACGGACCATGCCCTTTCACGACCGTCCAGAACTCATCCCAGTCGATCGGCCCGATTTCCCAGTGGCCGGTATCGGAGTTGAAACTCAGATCTGGATCAGGAATTTCCAAGCCCAGCGCTTCGGCCTGCTTCACCGTCATGTCGACGAATTTCTGACGCAGTTCATCATTCGACTTCCGCTTGATCCGCCAGGCCATGTTCTGGCGCGAGTGGACACTTTCACCGTCCGGCGGTCCGAACATCATCACAGCCGGCCACCACCAGCGATTCAGCGCATCCTGCGCCATCGCGTGCTGAGCCTGGGTGCCTTTGGCCAGTGCCATCATCAACTCAAAGCCCTGGCGCTGATGAAAACTCTCCTCCTTACAGATGCGCATCATCGCACGGGCATAGGGACCATAAGAGCACCGGCAAATCGGTATCTGGTTGATGATCGCAGCGCCATCGACCAGCCAGCCAATCGCCCCAACATCGGCCCAGGTTAGGGTCGGGTAGTTGAAAATCGACGAGTATTTCGCCGTGCCGTCGAGCAGCTTTTCCTCCATCTCATCGCGCGACACGCCGAGCGTTTCTGCCGCCGAATAGAGATACAAACCGTGCCCTGCCTCATCCTGCACCTTGGCCATCAGGATCACTTTGCGCCGGAGTGAGGGCGCGCGGGAAATCCAGTTGCCCTCCGGTTGCATCCCAATTATCTCCGAATGCGCATGCTGCGAGATCTGCCGGATTAGCGTTTTCTGATAGGCCGCCGGCATCCAGTCGCGAGGCTCAACCTTGCCTTCTGCAGCGACATGCGCATCAAATGCAGCGCGACGTTCTGGGCAGTCGGGTTCTCTTGCTGGCATATGCGGCCTCCTAGTCTGTTGTACAGATAATATGACACACTTTTTGATATCAAACAACAAAAAGTGTATCATATTATCCACCCAGTTAGTCAATCCGATACAAAGCTTGCCGCTCGCTCCAATTCACCGTATCACTTTTGTCCATTGCGGAGGACTGTAATGGCATCACCAGACAACCTTGATGCGCAGGCCGTAGCGAACGCCAGAGCCATGTGGGCGCGCGACGAGGCCAGTCAAAAGATGGGTATGGAAATTAGCGCGCTCGGTCTCGGCCATGCAGTCATCAGCATGACGGTTCGAACCGACATGATTAACGGCCACGGTACATGCCATGGGAGCTACATCTTTGCGCTTGCCGATACCGCCTTCGCCCTGGCCTGCAACTCGCACGGCCCCGTTGCCGTCGCCTCAGACTGCCAGATATCGTTCCTGCGACCCGCAATGCCTGACGACAAGCTCACCGCCACCGCCAGACAGACCTATCATCGCGGCCGCACCGGTATCTACGATGTCGCGGTAACCCGTGTAGACGGCCAGACGGTTGCCGTATTCCGTGGCAAGTCACGAACCATTGGCGACGTCGCAAGCAAGAATGGGGAGATCCCATCATGACCATGAAGCCTGCCAGCGAACTGGCTGCCGATCCGGCAACGATTGATCCGATCGAAATCGCCAGCCGCGATGAGATTGCTGCCCTGCAATTGTCGCGCATGCAGTGGTCGCTGCGGCACGCCTATGACAATGTACCCCACTACAAGAAGGCGTTTGATGACAAGGGCGTGCATCCGGACGACCTTAAACAGCTGTCCGATCTCGGCAACTTTCCCTTCACCACAAAGGCTGATCTACGTGACAACTATCCGTTCGGCATGTTCGCTGTGCCCCGCGAACAGGTGATCCGCATACATGCATCATCAGGCACCACCGGCCAGCCGACCGTCGTCGGTTATACCGCCAACGACATCGAGATGTGGGCCGATGTCGTTGCCCGTTCAATGCGTGCTGCCGGGGCCCGCAAGGGTGACATCGTGCACATTTCATACGGTTATGGCCTTTTCACTGGCGGGCTTGGCGCCCATTACGGCGCTGAGAAGCTCGGTTGCACCACGATACCTGTTTCAGGCGGCATGACCGCCCGCCAGCTCCAGCTTATCCAGGACTTTAAGCCACGCGTCATCATGGTGACCCCATCCTATCTGCTTAACATCCTCGATGAAATGGCCGCCAAGGGCATCTCGCCTGAAGAAACATCACTTGAGATTGGTGTATTTGGCGCCGAACCCTGGACCAATGAGATGCGTGAACAGATCGAGCAGCGCGGCCACCTGCATGCGGTCGACATTTACGGGCTATCGGAGGTCATCGGTCCCGGTGTCGCCAATGAATGCATAGAGACCAAAGATGGATTGCATATTTGGGAGGACCATTTTTATCCCGAAATTATCGATCCCGATACCGGCGAGGTCTTGCCGGACGGCGAATTCGGCGAGCTCATATTCACTTCTCTCACCAAAGAAGCCTTTCCGATCGTGCGTTACCGGACCCGGGACCTGACACGTCTGATGCCCGGCACCGCACGCACCATGCGGCGCATGGAAAAGGTCACCGGTCGCTCCGACGACATGCTGATTATCAAGGGCGTCAACCTGTTCCCGACACAGATTGAGGAGATCTTGGTGCAGATCCCCGAAGTCTCGCCGCATTACCAGCTTGAACTCTTCAAGCAGGGCAATCTGGATGAGCTGAAGATCCATTGCGAACTCGCCCCCAAAGCCGGTGACGATGCTGCCGACAGTGCCCGGAGCAAACTGGCGGAGCAGGTCAAGGAGCGGATCGGAGTCTCGGTAGAGCCTGTCATACATGAACCCGGTTCGATCGCCCGGTCCGAAGGCAAGGCCAAACGCGTGGTGGACAACCGCTGATGGGTATCGCGGAACCGGCCGGCGGCGGGAATTTGTCAACTCTTTTGGCTGAGCTTGACCCCCGGGCCGGCCCACTGATTGTCACTGTTTTTGGAGATTCCATTGCCCCGCGCGGCGGCAATATTTGGCTTGGCAGCCTAATTTCGCTTATGTCGCATTTTGGCATGTCGGAACGCCTCGTGCGCACAGTCGTGTTTCGCCTGGCACGCGACGGCTGGTTCGCCACGCGCAGCCGCGGCCGCCGCAGCTTCTATGAATTGACACCCGAAAGCCGAAAGACATTCGCCGATGCCGATAGCCGAATCTACGCTGCGTCCTCGGCGAAGTGGGACGGCACCTGGACCCTGGTCCAGGCCTTGCCAGATTTGCCGGCCCGGCACCGGCAAGGTCTGCGCGACGCATTGAAATGGTATGGCTTCGGCCAGCTCTCGCCGACCTTGATGGTCAGCCCGCGCGCTCATGACCCTTCACTATTCAACAACCTTGCGCCGGCAGACCCGCCTGCCGTATTCAACGCACGGCTGGAGGAGGGACTCCCAGGCACTGCCAGCCTCACGAGCATAGCGGCAGCCGCCTGGAACATCGAGGAACTCAATGATGCCTACGGTAAGTTCACCGAGCAGTTTCAGCCTTTCATCAAGCGCTCTTTGGGGACCCCGGAGGAAGGCTTTATATTGCGCTCGTTATTGATCCACGAATACCGTCGCATCCTGTTAAGAGACCCGCAGCTGCCATCTGCTCTGGCGCCTGCAGGCTGGGCCGGCGAAACCGCTCGTGAAGTTGCCTCCACACTCTATCGTGCACAGACGCCACTTGCCGATCAATTCATCGACAGCAATGTTGAGTGTTGGTCCGGTCCTTGCCCCGAACCATATGCCAACTATCATCAGCGGTTTGCGACAACAGATTAACTGTTGGTCGGTGATCGGATCGCCGCTACGGTTACCAAACAATGATAAGACTCAATTTCGTAATCTTGCTCGCATGGTTGTCCATTGCGTCGGCTGCGTGGGCGGGAGATAGTTCCGAGCGGCGGATCATCGGCTTTTCGCCGGACGGCAAGTGGTTCGCTTTCGAGCAGTTTGGCGTCGAGGACGGCTCCGGCTTTCCTTATCACGATGTCTTTGTCATCGATATCGTGAACGACAAGTGGGCCCGCGGCACGCCCGTGCGCGTGCGCATCGAAAGAGAAACCGCCACCCAGCGCCAGGTTCGCAAC
>JAEKFU010000445.1 GCA_016522385.1 Pseudomonadota bacterium | reverse complement strand
CACTGGCACCGTGGCGGATCGTCGCCTCGCGCTCGGCTTGCGCACCGATCATGAAGCCGGGTTCGTCGACAAAACTCAGGATCGGCAGATGGAAAGTGTTGCACAGCTCGATGAACCGGCGCGCCTTGTGGGCTCCATCGGCTGTCATCGCGCCGGCGAGGAAGCGACCATCATTGGCCCACACGCCGATCGGCTGGCCGTTCATTCGCGCAAGACCCGTAATCTGGCTGCGGCCATAGCCCTTGCCGATCTCGAAAAACGACTCATGATCGAGGATCAGCGCCAATGCACGCCGCATATCAAAAGCCCGCCGCCGATCACGCGGCACGATCTCAAGCAAGTCCTCCTCGCGCCGTTCGACTGGATCTTCACAACTCACAACAGGCGCCAGCTCCCAGACGTTGGCCGGCAGATATCCCAGGAACTGGCGGATTTGAGTAAAGGCCTCGGCCTCATCGTCGCTGGCATTGTCGACAGTGCCGTTGCGCGTGTGCACCTCTGCTCCACCAAGCTCGTTCTTGTCTTTCTTTTCACCCATAGCGCGCTGCACGACAGCTGGACCGGCGATCAATACTTGCGCGGTTGAGCGCGACATGACGGAAAAATGCGCCGCCACCAAACGCGCCGCCGGCATGCCGGCAACCGCACCGAGCGCCGCCGTCGCCACGGGAACGCTGGCCAATGCCTCAGCCACCGACCGAAAACGTGGTGCTTCGAAGACCGGCGGGCTCAGGCTCTGCTTCTTGGTGCCGCCGACACTGCCGCCAGCACCTTCATGCAGTCGAATTAGTGGCACGCGGTACTTTACGGCAAGTTCTTCTGTATAGACGCTCTTTCGCAGACCCGCATCGGACGGAGAACCGCCCTTGAGCGTGAAATCCTCGCCGCCAACAATACAAGTGCGGCCGTCAATCCTGCCGAATCCCAGTACAAAGTTGGCCGGTAAAAAGCTCTTCAGCTTGCCGTTCTCATCAAGCTCGGCATCACCAGCGCCCATGCCGATTTCATCGAAGGAATCCGCATCGAGCAGCGCATCAATCCGTTCCCGGATCGTCAGCCGGCCTTTTCGGTGTTGGGCTGCAATTGCCGTAGCCCCGCCCTGTTCCCGGGCCAGGGCACGTCGCTTCATTATGTCGTCTGTTTCTTCTTTCCAGGTCATAGGCTTGATAAGGCACTAGGGTGTGGTGTTGGCGTGGCCGATTTTGACACTGGCTAGCCGGGAGAGGCGTCGTCGCTTGGTCCACTTCAAGCCTTGAGCCGTGACGTCCGGCGGCAATCTAGGATAGGTCCGGCATGGATTTGCATGGACTGGTCTATCTTCGAACCATTCGTCGCCGAATATGTCCGGCATGTCCATCCTCCTCACACCGCTAAATCTGGACCAATCCTGTCAAACCAGCGCCAAACCAGAATCTCAACAGACCCTAGACCAATCCAAGCAAACAAACATCACAACCGTAGAATTCGATTGGTCCTAGCCTCTATCCGGCATGATGTAAACGGGCTGGCGAGGTGATATACCCGCTCGTCGAAAGGCTTACTGTCGCCGACGGCACAAGAACTGCTAGGGTCGCCGCTTTCTATTGCCAAACGCGTCAAAACGGGAGCATGACATGCAAGAACGTCAGCTGGGTGAGGGTGGTCCCATGGTATCGGCTATTGGATTGGGCTGCTGGAGCTTCGCTGGTGCCTATGGGCCGACCAGCGAAGCGGAAAGTCACGCCACGCTTGCTGTCGCGCGCGATCTTGGGATCGATTTCCTCGATACGGCTGATGTCTATGGCGCCGGGGTGTCAGAACGCGCCATCGGCACATTCATCAAAGCCAATCCGGGCCAATACACCATCGCCACCAAGGGTGGCATCCGGCGCGATAAGGTGACCAATAAACGACTGTTCGATAATTCACCTGCACATCTGCGCACGGCACTCGAACAGTCGCTCAGCGATCTTGGTGTTGACCACGTGGCGCTCTATTACGTTCACCGCCGGGAAGACGAGCGGCCGATCGAAGAGGTGGTGGAGACCCTCGTGCGCTTCAAGGACGAAGGAAAGGTCGGCGGTATTGGTTTTTCAGAAATCTCGCCGGCTTCGCTGCGTCGAGCCTATGCGGTTCACCCGGTGATGGCCGTACAAAGCGAGTACTCGCTTTGGTCGCGCATGCCAGAACTGGGCATGATCCAGGCCTGCAAGGATCTCGGCGTAGCCTTTGTGGCGTTCTCACCTCTTGGTCGAGGCATGCTCACGCGCAGGACGCCGGATCCAGCCAGTTTCCCGAATGGAGATTTTCGCAAAGACACGCCACGGTTCACCGAACCGAATTTCTCCTACAACGTGAAAGCTATAAACGGTTTTAAGAAGCTGGCCGCCGATATGGGTGCAACGCCGGCAGCGTTGGCTATTGCCTGGGTGCTTGCCCAGGGTGACCACTTGCTGCCCATCCCCGGTACCCGGTCAGCCGAGCATTTGCGCGAAAATGCCGCTGGCGCCGAGCTTAGTCTCGACGAAGCCGATCTCGCCGAGATTAGCCGTGTGCTACCGCCAGGCTTTGCCCATGGTGACCGCTATTCCTTCGCCCAGCTCGCTGGCGCGGAACGTTATTGTTGATGCTGCCATGCAAAGCCAACCTGCAACTGACTTGCTCGGGAGTGATGTGCGTGTCAATTTCTGCGCGAAGACGCAGCAAGCACCGTGCTGGATCCTCAGGTCAAGCTCGGTATCACGATTACTCTTGATCTAGGGTCTGTTGAGTATCAGGGTTGCGGTGCTGGCGTGGCCCAATTTGTCTGTGGCTAGCTTTGAGTGGCGCTGTAGGGGTCGCCCCCTTCAAGTCGCTCAAAGTGACGTCCACAGGCAAATTGGGCCGCGTCCCTGCAGGATTTGACAGGATTGGCCCATCTTCAGGGGTGTTCGTCGTCGAATATGCCAGCATGTCCTTCCTCCTCACACCCCTAAAGCTGAACCAATCCTGTCAAACCAGCACCGCAACCCTGATACTCAACAGACCCTAGACTTGCGGATGTCTGGTCAATTCGTCAAACAGGTTGATCAGGTCTTCCTCGAAGGGGTGCAACTCACCGTCGGTCAAGGCGACGGAAACCAAGTTCTCCCGCAACTTGTCGAGCTGGTCTGTTGACAGG
>JAEKFU010000397.1 GCA_016522385.1 Pseudomonadota bacterium | reverse complement strand
GGCATAGTAGAGCGCATTCTCCGGTACCCGAATCAGTGCCTCGGGCGGCACTTCGCCGGGCAGCGGGATCTTGCGCGCGGCCCACAGATCCGCAAGGTGCTTGCGCCATGCTTCCTGCAGCCCGCGGAAGAACAGGTTGGGACCACCCAGCAGCAGCACTTCCGGCATCGGTGTGTTGCCTTTTGCCAGCGTCGCCAGGTTTTGATAGACCACCGCATCGAACAAGCTCGCGATGATCTCGTCGACCGGTATCCCGGCTTTCACGAGATTATTGGCATCAGTCTCAGCGAAGATGCCACATTTTGAACTGATCCGGTGCAAGGGCTTGCCGTCAAAGGGCATTGTTGCGAGTGCTTGCGATGTAACTTCCAGTTTGCGTGCTGCCTTCTCAATAAACGTACCGGTGCCACCGCTGCAGGCGGATTGCATATAGACCTGCTTGGCGCTGCCATGGTCGGTGGCGGTCAGGAAAATGGTCTTCATATCCTCACCGCCGATTTCCGATACGAAGCGCACGGTCGGGTGGCGCTGTTCGACTGCGGCAGCCACTGCCACCACTTCTTGCACCGTCCGTCCTCCTACCAGCGGAGCAATCAAACCCGCACCCGATCCGGTGAAAAATACACGATCCTGTTCGGGTTCCAGGCCAACTTCTGCTTCCATGCGCGTAAGGAACTCCAGGGCCTTCTCAGCCTGTCGGGTGTGATGACGATCGTAGGCCCGCCAGCGGATGTCGCCATTTTCGACGAGGACCGCCTTTACCGTGGTCGAGCCAATATCAACCCCTGCAATCCTCACAATCGCCTCCCTGCCAGGGCGAGAACGGTGTTCGCCGCGGTACCCGCTGCACCAAGATGCGGTACTTGGTAGAGCGCCGTGCGCATTTCAGGTCTGGCGTCGAGCAGACCGCGTGCCTGGACCTCGCTTAGTCCGGCGCAAGCAAGCGCGGCCTCAAACTCGCCCTGCGCACGTTTCAGGGCCTCACTCAGCACCATTTGGCAGCGCGAAAGAGCGTGCACCTCGCTGTCGCCCTTGATTTCCAGTGGGGCGTAAAGAAGATCGGGGTGCTTGCCCTGGACCGCAGCCATTGCGCCCACGCTCATCGTGTTGGGCATGCACCCATATGGCGAGAGCTCGCAGGTCATGTGTGCCTTTCGAGATAGATGGGCCCAAAGGGCTTTGCCGATGAGCATGTCGCCCTCGCCACCGGACAAGCGGTGATCAAAGAATGGGGAAGCCAGGCGTTGCAGCTCATACTGATCCGGCATTGCACGCGGGATGTTCATGAGTGCGCCACGGAGACGATCGTAACTAAACCGAAGCAGGCGCGAGAGCACCCGCAGTCCGGCGGCTTTGGGCCCGGCCAAAGGTCCGACACCGCGGGAGTCCCTCAAGCGCTCGGCGGCAAACCGGATATTGTAGTCAAGCCATATGGCGACCGCGGCCGGATATACCTCCGCCCCTTCTTCCTCAAGCCAGCCGTGAATACTGTAGTTCGCCATACTTTCGACAGTCTGCAAATAGAATTCACCGGTGATTTTCACCTTGGGTTTCACCCGCAGGCGATCCACCTCGATTGTCTCGAAATGGCGGCGCACATGTTTCAGTGCGTCAACGAAATAATTGGTTGTCACGTGCCATCCGAGCACACCCCATTTGCGGCCGCGTACAGGCCGCGCCCGGAACACCTGGTAGAGTTCCTCGACTGCGGCTTTGACGGCGCGTTGGGTTGAACCTGGAACCACTTCGTAAGGTCGGATCTGGTATTCGAGATCTCGCAACACGTCAGAACATAGAACCGCCCACACAGCACCCAAGGTAAGTGCCATGTTGAACTCGAGCCCATCGCCAGTCGCGTTACCCTGGTCAAGGCTGTCCTGTGCCATCAAGAAGAGCCGGAAGTTGTCAAGGCCGATGTTGCGCAGCGCCAGTTCGTAGCTCTGGTGATACTGGCCGAAGCGGCAGGAGCCGCAGGATCCAGCAGTGACGTAGACATAGTCACGTTCAACTGCCTGCGCTCCGATACGGTCGCGCTCTTTCTCAAGGTAATTAACAAGATTGCCGGTGGTGAAAGTGGTCGGGCAGCACTGTCCGATGTCGGCCAATTCACGTCCTCTGAACAAGTCCTCGCGAGACACTGGTGGCAAGCTCTTGGCGCGATAGCCGAGATTTTCCAATACGGCTTGAAGCAGCCTTTCGGCCCGCCAGTGTAATCCACCAAAAAGGAGAGTAACCTTGTCGCGCTCGGCCTTTGTAAAGGGGTGCGGAGTATAGGCACGATAATGGCGTAATTGCTCAATCGTCATGACAGGTAGTCCGAGCTCATTCGCCTGCGTGTGCGAGTGAGTGTTCTCCTAACATCGCTGGCTCCACATCTGCAGGCCGACTGAAGGTAGCTGGTTCAACGGCAGATCTAACTTCGGTAAAGCCGAAGTTCTTCAATATGGCTGGTCCCCGTTTCCCTGAGTTTTGGATTTAGCCTAATATTGTTACTCCGCGGAGGTAGATACGGGCCGCTAATATTCGCCATTCCGAATCCCTCTACATTTTCAAGATGAATTTGTTTTCCGGTGTCGTATTGCCTTTCTAAGCTTTGTTTGGCCGCTCTTGCACTGAGATCTGCGTCATGTCCGGCCAGAAAAGTGCAAACTTTTCTGATCGGCTAGCCCAGGCTATAGCGAACAAGAATTGCTGGAACACACATTGACTTGAATCAATTCTTGCTCTGCGGCACACGTGTGCCAATCCTCGACGCTCGACGCAGATAGCACCGCGCCAATAGTGCGCTGCCGGTGGATGCCCTGGTCCGCGCTGTCAATCGCCCCTGCGAGCAGAAGCCTGGCAGTGACTCACCGTTCGCTGCTTCCGGTTCGGGTCAACTTGAGACGTTTCAACCCACGTCCTAAAGAGTCTGTTATCGGCCCTTAAGCAGACGAAAAAGCTGCAAGAACGGACATCAAATCTCAAATGTCGGTTGTTGGGTAAACAACGGGACATAACGATCGGCCAACCGCCCGGGCGGGATTTCTGGGACCGCAGTGATATTCGTCGTGAGTCTTGCTGTTCCACGCAAACAAAAAGTGACGCGTTTGCCATTAGTTTGTATGGCATTGAGGGTTCAGGGGCGGTTCATTGGCGGTACGGTCCCGACATGATTACTCAGATGCCGCTTCGAGCTCTTTGATCTTTGCTTTCTGCTCTTCGACCATCTTAACTTTGGACGCTAGCTCGTCGGTTAGTTTCTGAACCTCAACAGCCGCTGCTTCGCTCGCCTTCTTCATTTCTGAGGCGGTGGTTTCAGTTTTCTTCTGTTCCTCGGCGACCTGCGCTTCAAGCTTTGAAATTTGCTCCAACAAATCCCTGGACTGTGCTTGCATGTAAAAATATCCACCGGCAATACCCACAATCAGGATAACGGCATAGATCAACCCTTGCTTGGTTACTTCATTCATATCAACTCCGATGACTGCGATGTTCGCAGCATGTATTTGTGTCATAAAAAACCACAACAGGCGCATCTGCGCCTTGACCTGCATCAACGAAGCGAAGCTCAGATGAGTCTGCACGACATGGGTCTTGGAGCCGCTTCGGGCCCGGGCGGCAGTGCGATTTTCAGGCTGAAAAGCGTGGCGTCAAACTTCCGGTTTGGGTCAACCTGAGACGTTTCAGCCCACGTCTCGATGGGTCCGTTGTTGGCCCCTAAACAGTTGAACTCACGGGAGCAAAGCGGGCATCGAATCTTCGAATGTCGGTTATTGGGCGTGGAACGGACTTCTTGCGAAATGGGTCAACACTTCCGCTTGGTGCCATAAATCGCCGTTCGGCCTGGTTGAGCGCATAGAGCTTTCCGGCCGTCAACGTCATGCGGACGCTGGTGTTACGCAAGGAGGTGGAGCATTGGTCGCTGACAACGGTTCGGGAAAAGCTGGTGAAGATCAGTGTCAAGATCATTCGCCATGGTCGCTACGTCACGTTCCAACTGGCTGAGGTCGCAGTGGTTTGTGAGCTGTTTTGGGGAATTCCTGGGTCTGATTGATGATTTACGACGAAGAACCGCCTGGGCGCAGGCCGAGAAATTAGTCGGTTAGGTGAGAACGACGGGAGGGGTGTGTTCGGATGAGAAGAAATGAACCGGTATCGGCCCATTGGCGAAAGCAAAACTGCCTGATCATATGCCATACGGCCAGTGGCTCGGTCCGCCGTTCACCGATTCGACATATTCGGTTATCATGAGGCCAGTTTGATGAGCCATCTGGAGAATGTCGCCTAAAGGCAATGCAATTTGGACTAGCTACTTGAGGCAATTGTGAAATTCAGTCAACGCACATTGAACCGGGCAAGGGTAATTCAGGGCTATGAAAGATGATTTGGCCAGCAAGCCACAAGTCCATGTTGCAGCGCTGGAACACTTGACGGGCCCTTCGCGCGGTTCAATCGACTGGTTCAATGAAGCCCCCGTGGATGTCTTGCTGACATCCGATCGGCACATCGTTATATCGCCGTCCCTCCCCGGCAAATCAAGTGAAGACCTGATCGCTCGAATTCAACAAACAGAGAAAGGCTTTGAGATCGAAACCGTCGGGGATCGGCATTTATGGATCAACGGAAAACCGGTTGAGCACGCTGAGATCGATCATTTTGACATGATCGAATTCGGCGAAGGCGGTCCCTTGTCGCGGCTGTTCGTTCATAGAGAAGGCGAACAAGCACGAGTAAGCGTCGGCGAAGCCGTAAGCGACGCGATCGCGTATTTCAGGGTCAGCCGACGGCCGCTTTTTTCCCGGATCAGCCATACCCTCGGTCTGATCATGAGGCAGTTGACACGCGAAACGACCTTGTTGTTTCGGATCGGCGTCGTCGTTGCAATTGGCGTTCTCGCAGCCCTGGCCTATCAACAATATCGGATGAACGTGCTGCTTCAACAACAAATCGAGATCAGCGCCAGCCAGCTTGAGGACTTCGCCAGAACGCTGGTCCGCACGCGAGAGGAGGCCCTGACGCCGGGCGACCTGGAGGCATTGCGCCTGGAAATGGGAAAACGGGGCATCCTATATGAAGAACGCTTGGCAGAGCTTGAGCGGAGGACCGGCGCCAGCGCCAGGATCATAGCCCAATCCGGTTCATCGGTGGTATTTCTGCAAGGCGCCTACAGCTTTCGGGAGAAGTCGACAAATCGGATGCTTCGCCTTGTCGTCGACAAAAACGGTCAGCCTCTTGTGTCGCCGCGGGGAGAACCCAGGTTGACGCTCACGGGGGATGGCCCGGTGGCCGAACGGCAATTTACCGGCACCGCCTTTGCAGTCACCGACAGCGGTAGCTTGTTGACCAATCGTCACGTGGCACAACCATGGGAATACGATGCCAACGTAGAACTCCTCAAGAACCAAGGTTTAGAGCCGATTATGATCAAACTAATCGGCTACCTGCCCGGCAAGCCGGACGCCCATAAAATCGAAGTGATCCGCGTGAGTGCGGAGACGGACCTTGCCTTGGTGCGTTACGTGGATAACAAGATGCAATTGAAGGGCCTGAAGCTCGCCGACACGCCGCCGTCACCAGGTGACGGGGTGATTGTTCTGGGCTATCCGACCGGGCTGCGGGCGATGCTGGCGCAGGCTGGTGAAGCATTTGTTCGAAAACTTCAGGAGACCAAGATAATCGGATTCTGGAATGTCGCCGCCCGTCTCGCCAAGGTGGGTCGGATTGTGCCGCTTGCCAGTAGAGGTATCGTCGGTCAGGTCTCCGAGGAGGCAATCGTATTCGACGCCGAAACAACCCTGGGCGGCAGTGGCGGCCCGATACTTGATCTCAGCGGGTCCGTGGTCGCGGTGAACACTGCAATCGTGCCACGTTTTGGCGGCTCCAACATTGGAACTCCCGCCTCAAAGGTCCACATATTTCTCAAGAACGCGGGTTTGAATTGAGAGCACGACCCGCTGAGCAATCTTTAGTTTTGAAAGTGCCTGCTCGGCCTGTGATCCGCGTTAGGTCTGCTTCGCAGCGAAATTCCATTTTCAGTTCAAATAAACCTGATCATTATATCAGCATTGAGCGCTATGGGCTTTGTCATTGATTAGAATCACCAACTGCCTAGAGCGTTTCTTTCTCATGTGGAATCATTTGATGGTCCAAATCCGGTCACTCGGCTAGTTACGGAACGCAGCGCGATGTGAGTCATCGGGCAAGTTCCGTAATGACGTCCGATGGCCGGATTTGGGCCACCGAAGGCCGTGTTTGTGCGCCCGCTGGACGTCGTTATGCTCCGCTTGTGGTCAACCAGACCACGGCGCGAAGCATGCC
>JAEKFU010000367.1 GCA_016522385.1 Pseudomonadota bacterium | reverse complement strand
GAGTAGGGCATCTGCACCACATCGCGCCCTTCGGCGCGCTGGCGCAAGACCCAGAACCAGTCGGTAACAAACGCATCGACTTCATTGGCCAGAAAGGCAACAGCGGTGGCGTTCTTTGAAGCCAGACCGAGAACTTCCAGCTCGAACCCGTTCTTCGCATCCAGGCGGTGGTGTTTGATCGTATCCATTGCCCAGTTGACGGTGCCAAATTTCAATACGCCGACTTTGAAATGCGGGGTGTCGGCCTGGGCATTGAGCACTGCTGCCCAGATCAACGCGCCGGCCAATCCCAAGCATCGGGCGATTGTGCGGAAAAGATCGGTCATCGGCCGCTATTGCTGTGGCTTGAGGCGGTTCTTGATCAGCCATCTGAGGCCACGAAGCCACGACTCATCGGTGTTTCCGCGAATGTTAGTGTGCATGTGGTTCAGCACCTGGCCGGTCTTGGTGTCGCGCAGATAGAGATGGATTTCCAGAATCAGATTTGAGACTTTGTGGACAACGCCCAGCACTACATATTCAGCCTCAAAGCGTTTCGCGATATCGATATCGCAACCATTGCAGCGTGTCAGCGGACGAAACTTCTCGATCTCCTCGGCTGCAGAGGAGATGTCGACCAGCTTATAGCGGCCGGTGTTTTCAAACAGCCTTTTGGCTTCCGCATTAAGCAGCTTGAGGCGCAGTTGCTGGTCTTCGCGCAACCCGTCACGCTCGCCCTCGTGACTGGTGTCCTGTAGCTCGATATCGAACAGCGCCAGCCGGGGCAGATCGCCTGCCGACACCGGCCACATCACAAAAACACAGCCGAACAAAACAACTGCAATTGCTATCACATGGCAGGCAGGCGGCGACCAGACATTGGCGTTCGATCGCGCGCGCACACAACTCAATAAACCAGGCATAAGCACACTCTCTGAACCCGCCAGTACGAACAAAATTGAGAGTAGACAGTTTCCCGAGTTTGCGCAATATTTTGCCCGTCAAGAATTTGCCGGTGAGAGCATTTGGATATTCGCGGTTCAAATAATAATAACTTTATAAGATTGAGTGTGGAGTCACTTGATGTGCGGGAATTAATTTGTAGGTTCGTAAAATATACTGTGATTCTTAAGTTTAATATTCTGGCAACCCTTGTATGTAGCCTATGGATGATGGGTGTTCATGTTGCACATTCTAGCGAGGATGTGACTCGGATCACGATCGGATATATATCGCAGCAGATCGAGCCGCCGCCCAATTTGTCGAACCTCGACATCCCGCCGCAAAACGAAGGCATAGCGGGCGGAGAAATCTCGATCCGCGACAACAACACTACCGGCCGCTTCCTGAAACAGGAATTCGTGCTGTCGTCCGCCATCCTTCAACCGGATGCAGATCCGGTCAAAGCCATGGAGGAGCTTGCTGCCAAAGGCGTGCAATTCTTCGTGCTGGACGTCGCAGCGGTCGCAGTCTTGAAGATGGCTGACGCCGCCAAAGGCCGCGATCTGCTGTTCTTCAACTCGACGGCGACTGACAATCGACTGCGGGCAGCCGACTGCCGCGCCAATGTTATGCATGTTGTGCCCAGTCGGGCCATGTATGCCGATGCGCTGGCTCAGTTCCTGGTGAAGAAACGCTGGCGCAACTGGTTCCTTGTCAAAGGGCCCTTACCGCGCGATGTGCTGTTTGCCGAGGCGATCAAGCATGCAGCGAAGAAATTCGGCGGCAAGATTGTCGCTGAGAAAGAGTGGACGTTCGGGCCGGATGCGCGGCGCACGGCGCAAGCCGAAGTGCCCGCGTTCACGCAGGGCATCGACCATGACGTTTTGATTGTCGCCGACGAGATTGGAGTTTTCGGTGAGTACCTGATGTACCGCACCTGGGACCCGCAGCTTGTTGCCGGCACCCAGGGCCTTAAAGCCTCAACTTGGCATCGTACCCACGAGCAATGGGGGTCGGCCCAGTTGCAAAGCCGCTTCTTTAAACGCTTCGAGCGGCGCATGCGGGCCAAGGACTACCAGGTCTGGGCGCCGATACGCGCCATCGGCGAAGCCGCGACACGAAGCAATTCCGGCGATTTCGACAAGTTGTCCGCCTATCTAAAAGGCAAAGACTTTGAACTGGCCGGCTTCAAAGGTGTGCCGCTGACGTTCCGCGATTGGAACTGGCAGCTTCGCCAGCCGATCTTGCTCATTCAGCCCGCCGCACTGGTGTCGGTGTCGCCGCAGGAGGGTTTCCTCCATGCGGTTTCAGTTCTCGACACTTTAGGTCAGGATAGGAAAGAAACGGCCTGCAAGCTCGAATAGTCGACTACTTTAAGGCTCAGGGACACCGGGATGACAATCAAAGAGATGATAAGGCTAGCATTTGTTGCTGCATGCTTGATGGTATCCACCGTCTCGGCACATGCCTACAAGATCTATGTCTCGAACGAGAAGGACAATACGGTCACCATCATCGATTCCGATGGGTTCAAAGTCGAAAAGACCATTGATGTTGGCCAGCGGCCGCGCGGCATCACACTAACCAAAGACGGCAAGTTTTTGTTGGTGTGCGCTAGTGATGATGATGCGGTCCAGGTTTTTGACGTTGCCACGTTACGTCTCATCCGCACTCTGCCATCCGGTCCCGATCCCGAATTGTTCATTCTTCATCCGTCCGGCAACCCACTCTACATCGCCAATGAGGACGACAATCTGGTCACCGTGGTCGATATTGTCAGCAACAAGGTGTTGGCCGAAGTGCCGGTCGGCGTCGAGCCGGAAGGCATGGGCATCAGCCCGGACGGCAAAGTACTGGTCAACACCTCTGAGACCACAAACATGGCCCATTTCATTGACACCGCGACCTACGAGCTGACGGACAATGTGCTGGTTGATTCAAGGCCGCGCTTTGCCGAATTCACCAACGATGGCAGTCAATTGTGGGTGTCTTCCGAAATTGGCGGCACGGTTGCGGTGATTGACCCTGTGTCCCGCAAGATTATCAAGAAGATGTCGTTTGAGGTGCCGGGTGTTACGCCTGAAGCGTTGCAGCCGGTCGGTGTTAGGG
>JAEKFU010000294.1 GCA_016522385.1 Pseudomonadota bacterium | reverse complement strand
CTGCACGCCGAAATCGCAACGCTCAAGACAGGCCGGCACCAAAGAAACCATGCAGTGCCGCCATGTCAATGCTGCAGTGCACGAACGCGTCGCTTCGCCTCATAAGGCGGGTTGTACTCCGGCCCTTTCCAGTGCCGCAGCCTGGCGTTCCGCAACACCGTCGAGCGACAGCTTGTCAAGCGCATCATTGAACAACCGGTAGAAATTGAGCTCTGCCCTGAGGTGCAGTAACACCGAGCCAAGCCCGATCGCCGCTCGGTCCATGAAGACGAACTCGCGCGGAACCTTGACCGGTCCTTTCTCTTTCAAGGCCCGATGCACTTTGAAGGCCTGATTGCGGCCATACTCGCCTGCTTTGACACCATCGGCCAATATCCTCACCCGGTCCTCCATCATCGGCCCATAGATGAACCGCGCCCAGATGTTGAGGATGTCGATCAACTCGTTGGTCAGGCCCTCAAATCCCCAGGTCTCATAAGCCGAGACAATCTGGTCGCGGTTATCGGCGATCAGCCCGCGATAGAGCGCAACGACGGCAGCAACGAATTTTGGCGGAAACACCCGAATACAGCCAAAGTCGAGTAGGTTCAGGCCCTTTGGCTTGCCCGTCTCATCAAGCCAGGCAGAATAGTTCCCGAGATGCGGATCGCCGTGGATCACGCCATAGCCGCAGAACGGCAGCCACCAGACCTTGAACATCAAGGTCGCAAGCAGATTGCGCACTGAAAGATCATCCTCGGTAAACTCGAGCAGCCGCCGGCCGTCCAGCCATTGCATGGTCAGCAGCCGTCGCGTCGAAAGCTCCGGCAAGAAGCCGGGAATCCGCACGTCCGGCTGATCCACCAGGACATCGGCATATAGGCGCATATGCGCTGCCTCGCGCTCATAGTCGAGCTCTTCGCGCAATCGCGCGCCGATCTCCTCGGCCATCTCCGACGTGTCAATCGCCGGATCCATCCGTCGGTGCACCGAGAAGATCACCTTCAATTGCGTGAGGTCGGCTTCGACCGCCGACTGCATGTCCGGATACTGCAGCTTGCAGGCGAGTTTCTGGCCATCATGCGTCATCGCGCGATGCACCTGGCCCAATGATGCTGCAGCTGCCGCGTTATGCTCAAACGAGCCGAATCGGGATTGCCAGTCAGCCCCTAATTCCGCCGCCATCCGGCGACGCACGAACGGCCAGCCCATCGCCGGAGCTTGGCTCTGCAACTGCGCCAGCTCCTTGGCATATTCTGCCGGTAGCGCATCTGGTATGGTGGCCATCAGTTGAGCCACCTTCATAAGCGGTCCCTTGAGCCCGCCAAGCGCCTGCCGCAACAATCTGGCTTCGGCGTCGCGGTCTCCGCCACCGCCGAGCAACCGCGCACCCGCCATCCGCGCCGCCACGCCGCCAACCGACGTGCCGACCTTTGCATAGCGCCCAACCCGGCCGGTCAGCCGGTTGCTTTCGCCGTCGGTCTCATTGCTCATGCGGATACGCCATGCATAGTCTCCAGCCATGGACATGCGTCCTGCGGCGGCAAATGTCCAGCCCCTGCGTCACTGAGACCAAAAATGCACGCCAGGATTGCCTGTCACTTCCAGCGAAGGATGTCCGAACTTGATTATTCTGTGCAACGGCGTATCTACCGGGGCATGAACGGACCAAAAGATGACGTCACCGTTGCCGCATTTTACAGGTTTGCCGCACTGCCGGACTTTTCCAGTTACCGGCAGCCGTTGCTTGATGTCTGCAACGCCGCGGGCGTGAGCGGCACCATCCTGCTGGCCGGCGAAGGCATCAACGGCACCATTGCCGGTCCCAAACCCGGCATTCAGGCGGTCATCGATCAAATCCGCAATTTGCCGGGCTGCGCCGAATTAGACCTCAAATGGTCGGCCGCGCGTGTCAATCCGTTCTATCGCATGAAAGTTCGGCTGAAGCGCGAGATCGTCACCATGGGCTTAGCCGACATCGACCCGGCCACGTCGGCCGGCCAACATGTCGAACCCGAGGACTGGAACGACCTGATCAGCGACCCGGACATCGTGGTGATCGACACGCGCAATGCCTATGAGGTGGGAATTGGCTCCTTCGAGAACGCCATAAATCCCAAGACATCCTCATTCCGAGAATTTCCGAACTGGCTAGAATCCAGGGCGGACGAACTCAGATCCACCAAAGTGGCCATGTTCTGCACCGGCGGTATCCGCTGCGAAAAAGCCACCGCCTACGCCAAAAAGCTTGGTTTCATCGATGTCTTCCACCTCAAAGGCGGTATTCTGAATTACCTGGAGACCATTCCCGAAGCAGAATCCCTATGGCGCGGCGAGTGCTTCGTGTTCGACAAGCGCGTCTCGGTCGGTCATGACCTGGCGCCGGGCAAATATGAAACCTGTCATGCCTGCCGCACACCCTTGAGCGCGTCTGACCTGCAATCGCCTCACCATGTCACCGGTGTCAGCTGCCGGCACTGCCACGACCTCCGCAGTGACAGCCAGCGCCGGCGTTACCGGGAACGCCAGCGCCAGATCGAACGGGCAGAAGCCCGCGGCGCCGAGCATCTCGGCACGGCAGCCCAGCGCGGCCCGGACAGTCGTTTAGAATAACGGCTCATTCGCCACCCTAGTTCCTTCCACCGCTACCCCCTGTGCCATACAGTGGGTCAAGTCTGGTTTTGATGGAAATTAAACCAGAAAAAACCTGATCGACTTCAATATGATAGAGGACAACGCACGCTTCAGATGAGTCCATCTGAAACGATCGCGTTCTAACGGTCGGGACTTGCCGGGTGCCGGATCCTTGGATTGGCGAGAATACCAATCATGTCGGCGACAAAGTTAAGGCCGATATAAAGCGTGGCGGCGATCAACGCACAGGCCTGGACCAACGGCACATCGTGCAGCACGGCAGCCGTGACCATCAGCTTGCCGAGCCCGGGATAAGAAAAAATGATCTCAATCACCACCAGGCCAAAGAACAGGTTGGCCATGGCCAGGACGATCGCATTGGCGATCGGTCCCAGCGCATTCGGTACCGCATGGTGCATGAGAATGCGCCAGCGGGTTAACCCCTTGATTTCCGCCATTTCGATATATTCATCTTGAAGCACTCTGATCAGCGCTGCCCGTGTCAGTCGGAACATTGGTGTCACGGTGACGGCAATAAGTGACAGTATTGGCAACACGCTGGCATGCAGCCGTTCACTCCACGGCATATCAAGGGCAAACATTGTGTAGGCAGGAAACATGTCGAACTGCACCGCCAACAGTCCCATCAGCGTATAGGCAACGACAAACTCAGGCACCGACATGATGGTCAGCGCCGTCATCGAGCTGGCCCGGTCGAAGCGCCCGTCGTGCCAGCGGGCAGCCATGAAAGCGAGCACCATGCTCAAGGGAATGGTCACGCTGGCCGCCCACGAGAACAGCCACGCCGAATGCCATAGCCGCTCGGCGATCAGCGGCAGGATCGGCCGACGGGCCCACCAAGATGTGCCCAGATCTCCCGTCAAAAGACCGATCAGCCATGCCACGTAGCGCTGAGGCGCAGAGGCGAACAGGCCAAGCTCATGCCGTGTCGCTTCAATCATATCCGGAGTTGTTCCTTGGCCGGCAGTCTGAACTGCAAAGTCACCCGGCGACAGCTCGATGACTAGAAAGAAAAGAACGGTCACCAGCCACAAGGTGATGATGCTTTGCAGAAACCGCCCGGCGAGGGGACGCAATACCGGCCAATTCTTCAGCATCCGGTTGACCTTGGATAGTTCACCAATCAGCAATGACTTGTTGCAGTGGCCGAGGCAAGACATCCGGAAATTGAGGACGGCTCAAGTGCTTCCCACTTTCGGGCAAGGGCATTCGGACACCACCGTTGTACACTACGCCCGTTTTGGCTTTCGGTTGATCAGCACGATCCCCGTACTCACCATGGCCAGTGCGCCAATCAGCGCTACCGACACCTCCTCGCCGAGAATAAGCCAGCCGAAAGTCACCCCGCACAGCGGCGCAAGAAAGCCGAAAGAAGCCATGTCTGAGGCCGGATAGATCGACAGCACCCAGAACCACACCAAGAAACCGACACCAACCACCACCAGCACCTGAAAAGCAAAAATACCGGCGATCAAAGGTGTGAACTCGCGCACCAGATCGCCGAACAGCGGCGCGGCTGGCAGCAGTATTACACTGGACACAGATAGCTGGTAGAGCAGCTGCATGACCGGTGTCGCGTTACTAAACCTTGTCGTACGTGTGAGCAGCGCAATCCCTGCCCAGAACACCGCCGCGACGAGACAGGCGACATCGCCGTAGATCGCCAGTTCGCTGACCGGTTCGTCATCGGCCAAGAGCGCCCAAGCGACACCCGCCAGCGCCAGCATCAGCCCTGTGATGCGAAACACGGTCAGCCGTTCGCCGGGGATCAAGAAATGCGCCGCAAACGCGACCCAGAACGGCATAGTGTAGAAGAACACGGTGGCCCGGGATACGTTCGTGTAGTCG
>JAEKFU010000275.1 GCA_016522385.1 Pseudomonadota bacterium | reverse complement strand
GTCGGCTTATTGTAATAGGGCACGACGACGAGAGCGGCATCGGCCCCCGCTTTCTCGGCGTGCTGAGTGAAGTCAATTGCTTCAAGCGTGCTATTCGAACCGGTGCCGGCGATCACTGGGATGCGGCCGTCAACAGTCTCTACGGCAATCTCGACCACACGTTTGTGCTCTTCATGGCTCAAAGTGGGGCTTTCGCCGGTTGTGCCAACCGGAACGACACCGTGCGAACCTTCGGCGATATGCCACTCGACCAATTTGCGCAAAGCCGGTTCGTCGACTTCGCCATTTTTGATCGGGGTAATGAGAGCTGGTATTGATCCCTTGAACGTCACGGACCTTTACTCCTCAACACTTTCGAAACCATGATGAATTAGCTATACAGGTAACTATGCAGGCGACAACATAGACCCAACCCGTTGTTGCGGCAAGCAGGTGATGAGCCAAGATTTTGAACGTCCAATCACCGCTTCAAAGCGGTTAAAATTCGTCACACCGCGGTCGCAATTGGAATATAGCGTCGCCCGTCGATTCGCGGCGACTCGAATTACGAGAATATAAAATATGCATCAAACAACTTGTGATTCACGCGGTCGGCTGCGAATAAATGCGCTTACCGGGTTAGCTTATTTGTGTTGCCTGCTCGCGCTCACGATGCCTGCAGCATCGGCTGATCTGGCGGTGCAGGCCATCAAACTTGCGGTCAAAAAAGAATACGAAGAAGCCGCCAGAATGGCGCGCCGGTCAGATGATCGCGCGGCTATAAAGACCGTGGAATGGTTTTACCTTCGCCGCAATCCCCGGGATGCCGGCTACGATCGCCTAATGGCCTTCGTAAAGGCCAATCCGAACTGGCCGCAAATTGACAAGATTGAGGCAGCAGCCGAAGCAGCATTGCTCAACAAGTCGGTTCCTGTTGAGACCATCGCAAAGCACTTTCCGCATCGTACTCCCGTGTCGACCAGAGGATGGTTGGCCCGAGCGCGTTACGCGCAGGCCACGGGCGATCTAAAGACAGCGCGGGCGCGCTTGATGAAGGCATGGCTGAACCCTGTGCTTGACAAGGGAGGCGAGGCCTATGCAGTAAAAAAGTTCAAGTCGCTCCTTAAGAAAAGTGACTACGAAGCCCGCATGTCGCGGCTGATCTTGGCACAGAAGACGACGGCTGCCGTTCGCGTTGCCAAGAAAACCTCAAACGCTCACGTAAATGCTGCAAAAGTGGCCCGGCAGCTGATCCGGGTCAAAAAGGGATCCGTGACGCAATACAAAAAACTCCCAAAACGGCTACGCAATTTGGTCGCGATGCGCTATGCGTTGGCGCGCTATTACCGCAAACGCGGCAAGAAGTCCAAAGCGCTTAAAATCCTGCTTGCGCTTCCGAATGACACAACGCAGCACCTGGATCATGAGCAATGGTGGATCGAAAAGCGCCTGATTGCGCGGCACCTGTTCGGGCCGGGAAGCAAGAAACACTGGCGCAATGCCTACAAGCTGACCAAATCGCACGGATTTTCGACCGGCAAGCACCACGACGAGGGCGAATTCCTGTCTGGCTGGATCGCGCTGCGCAAGCTCAAACAGCCGCCGATTGCGCTCAATCATTTCAAAAAGATGGCGAAAGCGGCGACCAATCGCACGCAACGGTCACGGGCCTACTACTGGATGGCGCGCACCTACCTGGCATTGGGCAACAACGCAGAAGCGGACCAGGCGTTCCGCAAAGCTGCCGGCTCCCCGACACTGTATTATGGCCAGTTGGCGCGCGAAGCTTTGGGCATCGGCCGTAAGCCGATAGCAATTGCCTCAGCAAACATTTCGGCAGCGGCCCGGGCGGCGGCGCGCGGCAATGAACTGGTGCGCGCCTATAGTCTGCTGGTGCGTGCCGGCGAAGAGCGTTACCTGCACGCCTTCATGTGGCCGATGGCTGGTGAGTTTAAGACTGCACCGGAACTCAGTGCGATCGCCGAAATCATAAAGAAGGAATCTGGTCTAACGGCATCGGTGCGATTTGCCAAAATGGCCGGAGCCCGCGGTGTGGATATTGATGACTGGGGTTATCCGACCAAAGCGCTGCCAAAGTGGAAGCGGATCGGTAAACCGGTCGAGGCAGCCCTGGTTTATGGTGTGTCGCGTCAGGAAAGTGAGTTTCACCCCAAGGCCAAGAGCAGCGCCGGCGCGCGGGGCCTCATGCAGCTGATGCCGACAACCGCCCGGCTGATCGCCAGACAATACCGGATGAAGTACTCCAAAAAACGCCTGACAAGTGATCCGACATATAATGTGACGCTCGGCGCGGCGCATCTGGGTGACCTGATCAGTCATTTCAAAGGCTCCTACATCCTGAGCTTTGTTGGCTACAATGCCGGCCCGGGACGGGCCTATTCGTGGATCAAGGACTATGGCGACCCGCGTGATCCGCGCGTTGATGTGGTTGACTGGGTGGAAAGCATTCCCTTCACCGAAACCCGCAAATACGTCCAGAAGGTGCTGCAGAACATCCACGTGTATCGTTCACGCATGACGCCGTCCAAGGCACAAGGCATGTCGGCTGACTTGAAACGCGGCGGCAGTGTAAGAATGCGCGCTTCGTCGGGCGGCGCCCGCGCTCTCAATTGCAGCGGTCAAAAAGCCGGGTCCATATCGGATCTGATCAAAGATTGCTGATCCGGAAGATGACGCGGGCGGTGGACCAGCAATGAATCAACGAAAGTCCTGGCACGACAGGTTTTTCACTGCTGGTGATGGTTTGTCCCTGTATGCACGCGACTATGGTGCCGATCAAAACGGCACCCTGCCAGTTTTGTGTCTCAGCGGCCTGACCCGCACTTCGCGGGAGTTTCACGTCCTTGCGGACCACCTGTCCGGGTCTCGCCGTGTCATCTGCCCAGACTATCGCGGGCGCGGCCGCTCAGAGCACGCCAATGAATGGAAGACCTATATGCCGGTCCATGAATTGGCCGACGTGCTGGTCCTGCTTGACGAACTGGCTGTAGAAAAAGTCTGCGTGATCGGCACGTCGCGCGGTGGCATTATTGCTATGTTGATGGCGGCAATGCATCGCGAGCGGCTAGCTGGTGTCGTGTTCAACGACATCGGTCCGGTGATCAATCCGGATGGCCTGGCCCGCATCGTGCAATATGTCGGCAAGGCACCGAAATTCACGAACTGGCGCGAGGCCATCATGGCGTTGCAATCAACCAGTCCCGGATTTGAAGCGCTCAGCGAGGACGAGTGGGACTATTATGCGCGCTTCACCTTTGCCGAACAGGACGGCAAGCCAACGGTGGACTATGACCCTGATCTGGCTAGAACGATGCCGAGTGTTGAACAAATCAAATCAGGTGAAGCACCTGACATGTGGCCGGCTTTTGAGGCGCTTGCCGGTCTGCCAGTTGCCGTCATTCGAGGCGAGAATTCCGATCTGTTGAGTGCGGACACCGTCGACGAAATGGGCCGCCGTCTTGATGGATTTGACGCTGTCACTGTACCGGACCGCGGCCACACGCCGTTTCTCACCGAGAAGCCCGCAATTCACGCTATCGAGCGCATTCTTCAACGAGCCGACGACACGGCCTAGGATCTTGTTATCAAGCTTGACAAGGCGCTGTCGCGTCTGACCAGAAAGTCCATCAGCCGAGCTGGATAGGCCGCGTCTATGGCGCCCCTGACTGATGGTCTTTGGGCCAGTCCGCGTCGCCATTCGGTCACTCTTGGCAAGTCTTCCAAAATTCCAAAATTGTCTATTTTGTCGAATGTATCAAAGTATCGGAATACCGGTGCGAATACGGCGTCTACCAGACTGAAAGTGTCGCCAGCAAACCAAGGTCCTTGGTGAATTTCGACCTCGATACGGGTAAACATATCTGAAAGTGCGCTAGCCTCGGCCTTGAGATCACTTGCAGATTTCGCCGAGTAGAATCTCGCGATCCCACCGAGGATGGCCGAGCCGAATTCAATCCATGAGCGATGCCGCGCACGGACCACCGGATCGGATGGATGAAGCGGTGAAAATTGGGTTTCTTCCAGATACTCCAGGATGACGGCGGATTCAAATATCACGGTTTCGCTATCCTTGGCCGCCACCTTCAAGAGAGGAACCTTACCCAGCGGGGACAAGACCCTGAACCAATTCGGCTTGCTGGACAGATCGACGGAAATGCACTCGAAGGGAACCTGCTTTTCCGCCAGCGAAATGGCCGCCCGTTGGACATATGGACATAGATTGTGACTAACGAGCGTAAGTGTCGGGGTCGATTGACTGGGCATCGCTCACCTCGAAATATGCAATTGCATTAATATATATGCGTTTGCATGCATTGTCAATATTGATGCGAATGCATGGATATGATATCTCTCGTTGCCATGACCAATCCCTCCTCGCCTTCCGAGCAAGCCATTGATTCCTGGGCACAATTAATACGGGTTTCACAACAATTGCTGACCACGGTGGAAAAGGAGCTCAAGGCCGCCAAGCTGCCGCCGCTGTCGTGGTACGACGCCTTGCTTGAGCTGCGGCGCGCCGGCGCTGAGGGTTTGCGCCAGTTCCAATTGAAAGAGAGCATGCTGCTGGCGCAGTACAATCTCTCCCGGCTGATCGACCGGTTGGTGAAAGCCGGCCTGGTCTCACGGACTGCATGTATGTTGGACGGTCGTGGACATGTCCTGCACATCACGCCGGACGGACAGCAGATCCTGACGAATATGTGGGAAGTGTATCGTCAGTCCATTGCACAGCACTTTGCCCAAAAGCTCAGTGGCAGCGAACAGCGGGCGCTGTCGGCTCTGATGAATAAGCTGAAGCTGTGAGGGCGTCACAGGCGCGGTTCAATCGGTTCGCCTTCTACACCATACAAATCCATACTGCTTGAGCGCGTCGGAGACCGATTCAAGACGCAGGTCATGCAGGCGAATAGGCTGTTCGAGTGCCTGTCAAGTTTGAAGGCGTGGTTCCTCATCGTCTGGATTTTTTCATCTTCCACTGCGGCATCGGGCAATCTCGTCAGGCCTTTCGGGTACCGCTGCCGGATCTGGTTTTTCCGGATTTGCCCTTTCCTCG
>JAEKFU010000269.1 GCA_016522385.1 Pseudomonadota bacterium | reverse complement strand
GAACACGGTGGCCCGGGATACGGTCGTGTAGTCGAGCGCCTGAAACAGCAACAGGAATTCGATGGCAAAGAACGTGCCGCAGACAAATCCCGGCACCAGACTGCCGTCGCTGATCGACAGACGCTTGCGGGTCACCAGCGCATAGATCAGGATTGGGCCGGCCGCGCAAAACGATCGAAGCCCGGCCTGAAACACTGGCGCCAGCCCGGCATTGACCAGCTTGATCAGCACCTGGTTGAACCCCAGCAACATCGCTTGGCCGACCAGCAACGTAGCACCGAACGCATCGATGCGATCTTTCTTGTGCACGAAGGGATGTCTCCTGATATCGCTAGCGGACGTTACTGGTCGCGGGAGACGCGGTCAAAGCATATGGCGGCATAAGCGGTGCAGCAGCATCGGCAATTCGCAGCTCGACCGGTATGGACTCCAACCGACCTATCGGCGACAACGCCCAACTATGAGTGACGTCCAAATCGAACCAATCTCCGCCCAAGACGCGGCAACGCTTGCCACGCTCCTCGACCTCAACAACGCACATGCTCGCGAGACCTCTTTTCTGACACCGCAAAAGTGGCAAGCCATGGTCGGTAGCGCCTTCTGCGCCACCTGCTTGCCCGAAGCTGCGGCGCTGCTCATCGCGTTTGAGCAAAATGCAGGTTACGACAATGCCAACTTCAACTGGTTCCGCATGCGCCTTGCAAGGTTCGTCTATGTCGACCGAATCGTCATCGCTTCGAGCCTTCACGGCCGCGGCCTGGCCGGACTGATGTACCGCGATCTATTTGAACGCGCGCGGGCGGCGGGGCACGATCACATCGTCTGCGAGGTGAACCTCATTCCACCCAATCCGGCATCCGATACGTTTCATGCCAAGATGGGCTTCACCGAAGTCGGTCGGGCTGCACTGGTGGATAGTGCTAAAACCGTTCGCTATCTCGCTAAGCGGCTGGACGGTTCGACGGTTGAACTGTGACGGTCTGCCCGGGTAGTCGAATTGACTCCATCTCGCATTCAACCTTACCCTCATAAGACCATAAGACCTGACACTTTCACGAAAACAATACGGGCGGCACTTAATCTGTCGGCGGGCGAACAGGCGCCTGCAATGTCAACAGGGAGAAAAGCGATGAAGTTGAAGAATCTATTACTCGCGAGTGTTGTCGGCGCCACTACTATGTGGACGAGCGCTGCCTTTGCAGCGACGGAAATTCAATGGTGGCATGCTTTTACCGGACGCCTAGGTGAGTTACTCGGCGAACAAGTTGAAAAGTTCAATGCATCGCAATCCGACTACAAGGTCATCGCTTCACACAAGGGCAACTATTCCGAAACGCTGAATGCTGGCATCGCCGCATTCCGTGCCAAGGAACAGCCGCATATCCTCATGGTCTTCGAGGTCGGAACCGCGACGATGATGGCTGCCAAGGGCGCGATCAAGCCGGTCCATGAAGTCATGGCCGAAGGCGGTGCCAAGTTCGACCCGGATGCCTATCTGGCCGCCGTCAAGGGCTACTACACGACGCCTGCCGGCGAGATGCTGTCGATACCATACAATTCGTCGACGCCAGTCCTTTATGTCAACCGCGATGCCCTGCAGGGCGCCGGGCTCGACCCGAACATGGATCTGACGACCTGGGACAAAGTCGGCGGCGCGCTCGATAAGCTCAAAGCCGCCGGCCACAAATGCCCGTTGACAACGGCCTGGCAGAGTTGGGTGCATCTGGAGAATTTTTCTGCCTATCACGACATTCCGTTCGCTACCGAGGAGAATGGTTTTTCAGCACTGAATACCGAACTCGCCTTCAACGGGCCGACCCAGGTCAAGCACATCCAGACCATGGGCAACTGGGCCAAGGACGGCAAATTCTTCTATGCCGGCCGCCGCAATGAAGGTGGCGCCAATTTCCGCGCAGGTGAATGCGCCTTTTTCACCGAGTCCTCGGCAGGCTATGCCGGTGTCAAAAAGGAAGCCCAGTTCGAGTTTGAGATCCGCCCGTTACCCTATTGGTCTGATGTCCCCGGCGCACCACGCAACACTATCATTGGTGGCTCTTCACTTTGGGTTATGGCCGGCCACGAGGCAGAAGAATACAAGGCCGCGGCCGCATTCCTGAGCTTCCTGTCGACCTCGGACATTCAGGCCAATTGGCATCAAAACACCGGCTATCTGCCAATCACGATGGCCGCCTACGACCAGACCAAAGCGGAAGGCTTCTATGAAAAGAACCCCGGTACCGACATCGCCATCATTCAGATGACCGGCAAGGAACCTTCGGCCAATTCCAAAGGCCTACGGCTAGGCAGTTTCGATCAAATTCGTGGTATCATAGATGAGGAACTCGAAGCTGTTTGGTCCGGTAACAAATCGGCCCAGGCTGCCCTCGACAGCGCTGTTGAACGCGGCAACAAGCTGCTGCGCCGCTTCGAACAGGCTAACCGGTAGGATCGGCCGGTAGGAGCATGACAATTCGTACTCTTCATACCCGGGCTTGTCCCGGGTATGGCGATTAAGACAGCTAACAATGTCCAGCCGGCTCAGCAATAGGTCCCACAATCCCCATGGAAAAACGTGTTACCTTCAATGGCTGGGCTCTGCCAATGCTGCTCCTGTTGCCGCAGGTGCTGGTTACGGCGGTGTTCTTTTTCTGGCCGGCCGGGCAGGCGATTTACCAGTCGGCCTTCATTCCCGACCCCTTCGGTCTAAAATCCCAGTTCGTCGGCTTGGGCAATTTTTCGTTTCTGCTGACCGATCCCTACTATCTCGCGTCCTTCAAGACAACGGCGATATTTTCATCCCTCGTCACCATCGTTTCGATGGGCGTTGCGCTGTGGCTTGCCGTCATGGCCGATCGCATCATCAAAGGCGCCGGCGCCTATCGCACATTGCTTATCTGGCCCTATGCCATCGCGCCTGCCATCGCCGGTGTGCTCTGGCTGTTCATGTTCAGCCCCAATGTCGGGCTGGCCAGCTGGTATCTTGAGATGCTCGGCTATCGCTGGAACCATGTACTCAATGAGGGCGAAGCCATGGGACTGGTCGTGCTCGCCTCGTCCTGGAGCCGCGTGAGCTACAATTTCCTGTTTTTCCTTGCCGGCCTCCAGGCCATTCCGAAAAGTATTATTGAAGCCGCCGCCATCGATGGGGCCCGGTTCTGGAAACGCTTCTGGACCATCGTCCTGCCGCTTCTGTCGCCGACCACTTTTTTCCTCCTCGTCGTCAACGTGGTCTATGCATTTTTTGAAACCTTCGGCGTGATCCACAC
>JAEKFU010000229.1 GCA_016522385.1 Pseudomonadota bacterium | reverse complement strand
CCTTGTCGGTATAGATGTTGGTGAGCTCAGCCAACAGACCATTGCCATCGCGTTCAAGATGGGTCAGCCGGGTATCCTGGCGCATCTTGACACTGTACCCATAGAGTTCACTCATATGCGCACCGATATTGGTATCGCCAAGCTCACTACCGGCCACGCGGTCGGGGGTTGCAAGGGTCACCTTCGCCCCACCTTTTGCCAATAGCTCGGCGCATGACAGTGCCCCGTGACCGCCATGCTCATCAAACACCAGCACGGCATCGCCCCAAGGGGCCTGTTTGCTGAACACATCCCAGGTGCTGTTCGCAAGTGTGTTGCCGACAAAGTCCCCTCTGTTCGGCAGGCCGCCCGTGGCAATTATGACGACATCTGGGTCGAGCGCCTCAACGTCAGTTGCTTGGGCCAGTCTGTTAAGCTGAACGGTTACGCCCAAATTCTCCAGTTGACCGCCGAGCCAATCAACAATCCCGGATAAATCTCGGCGCCAGCCAGCCTTGCCGGCAAGCACCAGCTGACCGCCAAGCTCTGCTGTCGCTTCAAATAGCACCACATCATGGCCGCGATGCGCTGCCACACGTGCCGATTCCAGGCCGCCGGGCCCACCCCCAACGACAACGACCCTTTTTCTAACCTGTCCGGACGGCTCGATGGTGTGCGCCAGGTGCTTTTCTCTGCTCGTCACGACATTGTGGCAACAAAGGGCATCCGTGCCCTTCAATACCCGATCGACACAATAGCCCGCGCCGACGCATGGGCGGATATCGTTCTGCCGACCCGTAATAAGTTTACGCACGTGATGCGGATCGGCAATGAATGCCCGTGTCATCCCCACCATGTCGACCAGGCCTTCCTTGACAGCGTGGGCGGCCGTGGCCGCATCTGTGATGCGCGTCGCATGAAACACCGGCAGGCGCACTTGCGTCCTGATGCCGCCGGCAAGATCCAGATAGGCAGCGGACGGCACCCACATGGTTGGCCAAATCTTGGCGCTGGATTTGTAATCAGAGGCTTGACCGCCGACGACACTGATGAAATCGACAAGGCCGCTTTCTGCATGGGCTCGCGCGATTGCAGTGCAGTCCTCGCGGGTGAGCCCACCGTCGAGCAACTCATCTCCAGGTACGCGAATGCCGATCGGATAGTCATCTCCGATCTCATCGCGTATCGCTTCCAGGACCTGAAAGCCGAACCTCATGCGGTTCTCGAGCGATCCGCCATAGTCATCTTGGCGCAAGTTACTCGCCGGCGACCAGAATTGTTCAATCAGCGTACCGGCTTGGCACGATATTTCCACCCCGTCGACGCCGCCCGCTCGTGCCCGCAGTGCCGCTGCGGCATAGTCTTCACAAATTCGGCGGCAGTCGTGGTCTTCCATTTCGGCGGGAAATGTGCGGTGGATAAGTTCCCGCCGACAGCTGGGCGAGAACGCCGGAAGCCAGTTGGCGTTGTCCCACCTTTCCCTGCGCCCACCATGAGTGAGCTGTACAGTGCACAACGCTCCGTGTTCGTGGATCGCATCGGCCATCTGCTGATACTCCGGAATAACCGTATCCACACCGCCATTGATCTGGCCGTATTTGAAGGAGTTCTCAGGTGACACCGCCGTCGCCCCGCCGAATTGTACCAGCCCGACACCACCTTTCGCCTTTTCCGCCTCATACAGCGCATAGCGCTCGGTGATGTGCCCGTCCGATGCATAGCCGGGCGCATGGCTGGTGCTCAGGAACCTGCTCGGGATCCGCATGCTCTTGATCGTCAGCGGTTCAAACAGCGCTTGATAGACAGACGGGATGTCGAATTTAGTCATGTCATTATTGCCAGTTCAAAAGGGGGACACGGCTACATTAAACATCGCTGTTAGGCCAAGGAAAGATCCATGCCTCGCCGACATTGTTTGTGACGGCTGCGTACTCCTCTAAGATGCCTGGTGTGGGTTTGGCTCTTTACCGGCATGCTAGCATGGCAAATCTTCAGGACCACAATCTCTTTGCGGACGATTTCAAAGACGAGCCCTATTGGTGGACAGCGGCGCCACGTCCCGTCACCGAGTGGAAGACATTGCCGCAGCGGGCCGATGTCGCCATCATCGGTTCAGGCTACACCGGCCTGTCCGCAGCGCTAACCCTCGCCCGTGCTGGACGGGACGTGGTCGTGTTCGATGCCGGTCCCGCCGGATTTGGGGCCAGCTCACGCAATGCCGGTTTCGTCGGCAAGACCCTCAAGCACAGCTTCACCAGTCTGCTGGAGAGTACCGGCGAGAACTACGCCGTTACCGTCTACCGCGAGCTGGATGCGGCCTTCGATTATGTAACCGGCCTCATAGCCGTCGAGAAGATCGCCTGCCATTATGCCCAGTGCGGCCGATACATGGCGGCCAATTCACCGGCGCACTATGAAACCATGGCACGCGAGTTGGAGCTCAAACGCAAACATCTCGGCCTTGACAGCGAGGTGATCCCGAAAGCGGCACAGCATCATGAATTTGCCTCCAAACTCTATCACGGTGGCGCTGTCATACCCGGTCTCGGTGGGTTGCACCCAGGCCTTTATCACCTTGGCCTGCTGCAACGCGTCGCCGCCGCCGGCGCAAGTGTGTTTGGCGAAACACCGGTCACAGGCATCAGCAATGAGGTAAACGGCTTTGTACTGACGACCACTCGCGGCACTTTGCAAGTGCAAGATGTGGCGGTCGCCACCAACGGCTACACCGGCGGCACAACGCCTTGGCTTCGCCGTCGGGTAATCCCGTTCCGCGGCTTCATGATTGCGACTGAAGAGCTCGGCGAAGAGCAATTGCAATGCATTACACCTAACGCCCGCACGGTGCACGATTTCAACAACAACCTAGTTTACATTCGCCGCGCACCGGATACATCACGCCTCCTGTTCGGCGGCCTTTCTGGCACAATGACTGACGATGTCCGGGCAATGGCGCGCCGACTGCGCGGCGTGCTCAGTTCTATCTTGCCCGAAATAAAGGACGTGCGGATCAGCCGCGCATGGAACGGTTTCGGCGCTGGCACTTTCGATCTTTATCCGCATGTCGGCATTCAAGACGGCATCCACTATGCTCTCGGCTATTGTTTCGCCGGTGTCCCCATGGGCACGTATCTCGGTCACAAGATGGCGCTCAGGATTCTGCAGGACCCTGCCGCGGACACGGTCTTCGCCAGCCGACCCTTCGAGACAAAATGGTGGTATCGCGGCACGCCATGGTTTCTACCGGCTTATGTCGCGCGCTACGATTGGCTCGATCGACGAGGGCGGTGAGGGTTGTTGGCTTGCCGCAACAAATGAAACAATGCAGGCGTCAGAAACTCATGACTGTAGCAAATAACATCAGGTTCTTTGAAGGCAACATCACCACGCTGTCGGTTGATGCCATCGTTAACGCCGCCAACCCGTCTCTGGCCGGCGGTGGCGGCGTCGACGGCGCCATCCACGCCGCCGCCGGCCCTAAATTGAAGGAAGCCGCTATCAAACTCGCCCCCTGCCCACCCGGCGAGGCGCGCATCACCCCCGCCTTCAACCTGCCGGCGAAATACGTCATCCACACCGTAGGCCCCATCTGGCGCGGCGGTACGGAAGGCGAGCCCGCGCTGTTGGCAAGCGCCTACAACGCGAGCTTCCACCTGGCCTTGGAGCACGGTTGCAAGACCATAGCCTTCCCCGCCATCTCGTGCGGCGCCTTCGGCTATCCGATCAACGACGCGGTCGCCGTCGCGCTTACTGCAGCGCAAACCTATTGCTTGGAGTTCGAAGAAATTTCTTTCCCCTGTTTCGACAGCAACGTTTTGCAGGCGTTTGAGCAGGCGGTGAGATCAATATGATGTTGCGGCTTGCCGGTTGGCCATGAAACGACTGCGTCTCACGCTTGCTGCTCTTGTCAATTGCACCGGAAACCGCACGTGCAACTGCGATCGCTCGGAAGTGCCGCGCTACTTGGTCATATGCGTTTGCCTGCAAGCGGAGGCCGAAAGTCCGCCTTTCGCCCTAACACGCCCTCTATTGTGCATTGCTCTCACCGCGTTGAAATTGAAGTGGCACTGCAAGTATCGTCCATCTTAATGCGACATCAACACCGGGA
>JAEKFU010000217.1 GCA_016522385.1 Pseudomonadota bacterium | reverse complement strand
CCCGAGCAAAAAAACCCCCCTGCCCCCGTGATTACCACGGCGCCAATTTCAGGCGCATCGTTAGCTTGTGCAATAGCCGATGCCAGATTATCGAAAGCGTCGAGACCGATGGCGTTGCGGGTGGCCGGATTGTTGTTGGTAACCAGAAGAATGTTGCCCCTTAACTCAGACTCAATCGCCATTCTTGTCACCTGCCGTATCAAATAGATAAAAGCGAAGATCCCAGCCCGCACCGCGTATGTGATTTTGTACCCGCACGCTTTGATGACAGGTCCAGTCGGTAGCATCGAACTGGTCCCACACCCGATTGGAGGCCCGTTCCCAATTGGGTTTGCGTTCATTGGGCGCCACCAGCGAGACAACCACGCTGCCAACCGACGAACAGGCATCGGCAATCCGCTTGACCTGGTGGGCAGGGTCATCAACAAAATACAACACCTCACTGGCGACAATCGTCGCGATGTCGCGGGCCGGTGGTTGATAGTCGCTCAATGACGTGGCGACACGTTCGACGGGAAACGGCTGATCCGGAATTTTTGCAAGCGCCACCTCGGAAATATCGACGCCGGTATAGTGGGTGACGCTGCCGGGTCTTATCCAGCTCAACAGATCGCCGGGACCGCAGCCGAGATCCAGCACCTCACCCGGGGTATAACTGGCAATGAACGAGGCGATACAGGCCAGCCGCGCCTGTTCGTCAGCACTGCTGAGAAAATCCCAACGTCCCCTAGCGTAATCTTCATCCCATTGCTGTTTGGAAACTTTCATTTCTCGCCTTCTCAGTGACAATGCGGCAGCAGGCATATAGACCCAAATGGGCCGGATGTGGAAGCCTTGGAAGCACAATCGTGTCGGGTCTATACTGGACAACGATGGCGGCTGCGTGTTGAAGTCGACAAGATACGATCGCATATCAATCGCTGACCACCAGTCATCACGAGTGCGCCGTCGCGCAAGGGGATACGTGCCCATGGAAATTCAACAAGACATTCTGCAGACGATCGGCAACACACCGCTGGTCAAACTGCGAAAAGTCTCCGAGGAGACCGGTTGCACCATTCTCGGCAAAGCCGAATTTCTCAATCCCGGTCAATCTGTCAAGGACCGCGCAGCGTTGTGGATCGTGAACGAAGCGGTGGCCAAGGGCGAGCTTGGACCCGGCGGCACGATCGTAGAGGGTACGGCCGGTAATACCGGCATCGGTCTGACGGTGGTCGCCAATGCTATGGGATTCCGCTCGGCAATCGTGATCCCGGACACCCAGTCGCAGGAAAAGAAGGATGCCTTGCGTTTGCTAGGCGCTGAACTGGTTGAGGTGCCTGCGGTGCCCTACAAGAACCCCAACAATTATGTGAAGTATTCGGCCCGGCTGGCAGAGAAACTGGTGGCCGAGCGCGAAGGCGGCGCGATCTGGGCCAATCAGTTCGACAACACCGCCAACCGGCGTGCGCACCGCGACGGTACCGCGGTCGAAATCTGGGAGCAGACAGACGGCAAGGTTGACGGCTTCGTTGCTTCGGTCGGTTCCGGTGGCACGCTGGGTGGCGTCAGTGACGCTCTGAAAGCCAGAAACAAGGATATCAAGCTGGTACTTGCCGACCCCCCCGGCTCGGCACTTTACAACTACTACAAGACCGGCGAATTGAAAGCTGAAGGCAGCTCGATCACCGAAGGCATTGGTCAGGGGCGGATTACAGAAAATATTGCCGATGCGGTAATCGATGAAGCGTTCCAGATTCCCGATGACGAAGCGGTTTCGATTGTCTTCGATTTGCTGATGCATGAAGGCCAATGCCTTGGCGGCTCATCGGGTGTCAATATCGCCGGCGCCGTCCGGCTTGCCCGCGCCATGGGCCCGGGCCATACGATCGTGACCATCCTGTGCGATTACGGAAACCGCTATCAATCGAAACTTTTCAATCCCGCATTCCTGAAGGAAAAAGGTTTGCCGATGCCGGAATGGCTGCTCAGAAAACCGCAAGTGCCGGTGGTTTTTGTCGACCCTGAAGCGGCCTAGCGTCAGTCGACATTTGTAGTTGTAACGTTGGTTTGCATGGAATGGTTCTAACAGCATGACAGAGCATGTGTTTCGCGAGCAGCCTTATGAGCGCGAGTGCGCTGCGACGGTTCTACACATTAACGAGCGTGGCGGCATTGTTGTAGATCGAACCAACTTTTATGCCACCGGCGGCGGCCAGCCGGGGGACTGCGGACTGCTGATCCGTACAGGCCACGCTGACACTCGCATCGCGACGGCGGTTTACGGTGACGACAAGACGGAAATCATTCACGTGCCCGCCGAGCACGGTGATTTGCCCTTACCGGGCGATGAGGTAAGGCTGGTTCTCGATTGGGACACACGGCATCGGCATATGCGCGTACACACCAGCTTGCATTTGCTGTGTTCGCTGGTGCCGTTTCCGGTAACCGGCGGCCAGATTGCGGCGGATGGCGGTCGTCTTGATTTCGACATTTCCGACCCAGGTTCGATCAACAAGGAATCACTGACTTCGGAACTCAATCGCCTAATCCGGGAAGATCATGCGGTCAGCGACCGCTGGATCACCGAAGACGAACTTGAGGCCAATCCAAGTCTTGTGCGCACCATGTCGGTAAAGCCGCCCACGGGCTCGGGTCGAGTGCGCGTGGTCGCTATCGGTGATAACGGCAGTGTGGACCTCCAGCCGTGCGGCGGAACACATGTCCGCTCAACAGCGGAGATCGGCACTGTTGCTGTCACCAAGATCGAAAACAAAGGCAAGCAGAACCGACGCATCCGGCTCAACCTGGTTTAGCAGACGGCTTTGCCTGGATTTCAAGAGACCCGTCCAGCGCAAGCTTGAGGCGCGCTGGGGCATAGAAGCCGTTGAACGCTCGGGAGCGAAGGAATGGGTCAATTTTGCGATTTGGCTGATGATTTCCTTCCTGTTCGCAGGTACCATCTGGTCATTGCACCGCAGAAGGGGTTCCACTGCATGAAGATTGGCTCTTCGCAACACTTGGTTTCCACCGATTGGCTAGCTGACCATCTCGATGCGCCCGATGTGGTTGTTATCGATGCCTCATGGCATCTGCCGACGGCAGGTCGGGATGCCAAGGCTGAATATCTCGAAGAGCATGTTCCCGGTGCGCTGTATTTCGATATTGATGATCTGTCCGATGAGACCAGCGATCTGCCGCACATGCTG